>JBGSBQ010000582.1:0-3020 GCA_041730475.1 Sphingomonadaceae bacterium | reverse complement strand
AATGATAGCGAGTATTTGAGAAAACTAACTGCGGAATAATCGCAGGTCGCCTGAATTTAATTCCGCGACAGCTCCACGATACCCGTGTCCGATGCAGCTTTCGCCCCATCCAGCCCCTTGGGCAGCGGGAAGGTGACGTTCTCTTCCACACCGTCCAGCGGCCGCACGCTGCGCACGCCGCACTCTTTCAGGCGGTTGATGACGGCATGCACCAAAACTTCTGGCGCCGACGCACCAGCGGTGACGCCCACGCGCTGACGCCCTTCCAGCCACAGCGGATCGATCTGCGAGGCGTTATCGACCATATAGGCCGGAGTGCCCTTCTTCTCCGCCACTTCACGCAGGCGGTTCGAATTCGAGCTGTTCGGGCTGCCGACAACGATCACCAGATCGACCTGAGGCGCCATGAATTTGACGGCTTCCTGACGGTTGGTGGTGGCGTAGCAAATATCGCCCTTTTTCGGCTCGATAATGGCTGGATATTTGGCTTTTAACGCGGCAATGATGTCGGCAGTGTCGTCTACCGACAACGTTGTCTGCGATACATAGGCCAGCTGGTCCGGTTTGGTGACGTTCAGCGTTTCCACGTCGGCCACCGTTTCGACCAGATACATGCCCTCGTCGGTCTGGCCCATGGTGCCTTCGACTTCCGGGTGGCCATCGTGACCGATCATGATGATCTCGCAGCCCTGCTTGCGCATCTTGGCCACTTCCACGTGCACCTTGGTGACCAGCGGACAGGTCGCATCGAAGATGCTCAGGCCGCGTGCTTCGGCCTCGGCGCGCACTGCGCGCGATACGCCGTGCGCCGAAAACACCAGCGTATTCCCGGCCGGCACATCATCGAGGTCTTCGATGAAGATCGCGCCCTTGCTGCGCAAGTCTTCCACCACATAGGCATTGTGCACAATTTCATGGCGCACATAAATCGGCGCACCGAACTGCTGCAAGGCGCGTTCGACGATTTCGATCGCGCGGTCGACGCCGGCGCAGAAGCCGCGCGGCTGGGCCAACAGGATTTCTTTATCGCTCATGATCGTGCTTTACAGGACAGAAAGAAGGTTCACTTCAAAGCGCAGCGCCTGGCCGGCCAGCGGGTGATTAAAGTCAAACAGAGCCGAGTCCGGTCCCAGTTCACGCAGGATGCCGGCGAAGCGGCCGCCGCCCGGTGCGGCGAAGTCAACCAGATCACCGATCTTGTAATCGGCGCCCGGTACCGAATTTTCATCCAGCGTCGCGCGCGACACTTTCTGGATCAGCTCCGGATTGCGCGGACCGAAGCCCACGCCCGGCGCCAGCTCGAAGGTCTTGTGCGTGCCTTCCGGCAAGCCAATCAGCAATTCTTCCAGCACCGGCGCCAGCTGGCCCTGACCCAGCATCAGCGTGGCGGGGTTGCCATTAAAGGTGGTAACAATATCAGTACCATCGAGCGCGGCCAGACGGTAGTGCAGAGTGAGGTAGGCCGACTGGGTGACGACGGCAGGTTGCGCATTAGACATAACTTGAGATTTCGGTGAGCAAGCAAAGCCGTATTGTATGCCAGCTTGACGCCCCGGGCTGAATTCCCATGTGCGAGATCAGTGTCGCCTGCGGCGCCGCAAACATAATGTGGCATTCCCCTCTTTGCGGAGACTGTCATGGCGATTCCAGACTGGCCGGTCGAGCGGCGCCCGCGTGAACGCTTGCTGCGCGAGGGCGCACCTGCGCTGTCGGATGAAGAACTGCTGGCCGTGTTCCTGCGGGTCGGCGTAAAAGGCAAGGATGCCGTGCAACTGGGGCGCGACATGCTACTGCACTTCGGTTCGCTACACGGCTTGTTTGGCGCCAGCCTGGCCGACTTTTCCGCACTACACGGCTTGGGCATGGCCAAATTCGCCCAATTACAGGCCGTCATGGAGCTGGCGCGGCGCGCCATGCTGGAACAGATCAAGGCCGGGCAAACGCTGGGCTCGCCACAGGCCGTGAAAGACTATCTGCAACTGCTGTTTCGCGGCGAAGCCTGCGAATCCTTCCACGTGCTGTTCCTTGACGTCAAAAATCGCCTGATCGATATCCGTGAATTGTTTCGCGGCACGCTGACCCACACCAGCGTCTACCCGCGCGAAGTGGTCAAAGCAGCACTGGCGCGCAACGCAGCGAGCGTAATGCTGGCGCATAACCACCCGTCCGGCACCCCGGAACCGAGCGAATCGGACCTGCTGCTGACGCGCGCGCTGGTGCAGGCGCTGGCGCTGGTCGATATCCGCATCCTTGACCATTTTGTGGTGGCTGGCCATCAGGTGCACTCGTTCGCCGAGCACGGCCAGCTATGAGCCGGAACCGGTTTACCCCTGCTGCCTCAAGGGTTTACGAGCGATTTTACAATTGTTAAATTTTTCCATATGTGCGAGACACAATTGTTTTTCACAAGTCATTGAAAAAGCTAGGTTTTTTGGATATACTCTTGTTTTTCCAATTTTGGAATGTCTTTTAAGGAGTGCGTTATGGCACGTGTTTGCCAAGTTACTGGGAAGAAGCCGATGGTCGGCAACAATGTTTCCCATGCAAACAACAAAACCAAACGTCGTTTCCTGCCTAACCTGCAGAACCGTCGTATTTTTGTTGAATCTGAAAACCGCTGGGTCTCCCTGCGTCTGTCCAACGCCGGTCTGCGCGTCATCGACAAAGTCGGCATTGACGCCGTGCTGGCCGATATGCGCGCTCGTGGCGAAAAAGTCTAAATAGGGAGCTATCATGGCAAAAACTGGCCACTGGGCGTTTAAGCCCTTTTTCAACAGGAGCAAACTATGAAACGTTATTTCGTGACCTCGGCGATCGCTGCAGCAACAGCCGTCTTTTTGGCAGGTGTTTCCACCAGCGCAATGGCTCAGGGCAAACTGTCTGGCGACAGCGTGAAGATTGGTGTGTTGACCGACATGTCCGGCGTGTACGCCGACTACGGCGGCCCCGGTGCCGTGGCTGCTGCCAAGATGGCGGTGAAAGACTTTGGCGGCAAGATGTTTGGCAAGCCGATTGAAGTG
>JBGSBQ010000581.1:0-3025 GCA_041730475.1 Sphingomonadaceae bacterium | reverse complement strand
GGAAGGGTGAACGTATTCCACTGGGTCTTCTACCGTGATGATATGCCCCGGCGAGGTGGAATTGCGGTAATCAATCAAGGCCGCGAGTGTGGTCGATTTACCCGAACCCGTGCCCCCCACCAGCAGGAATAGCCCGCGCTTGGTCATGATGACCTCTTTCAGCACTTCCGGCAGGTCCAGCTTCTCGAAATTCGGGATTTCGGAGGCAATCGTGCGTATCACCATCGCCACGTTCTGCTGTTGCACGAACACATTGACGCGGAAACGACACACCTCGGGCAGCGAAATGGCGAAATTGCATTCCAGCTCAGCCTCGAACTCACGTTTCTGCTTGTCATTCATGATGGACAAGGCCAGCGCCCGCGTCACCGCCCCCGTCAGCTTCTGCTGGCTCAGCGGCTTCATCGCGCCCTGCGATTTCATGCTCGGGGGGAAATCGGCCGAAATGAACAGATCCGAACCGCCCGTGTGGTGCATCACCTTCAGCAACTTGTGCAAATAGGCCTGAGCCTCTTCGGGGCCAAACGTGGAGGACATGGGTGCCTTTCATTCATGAGTACCGCTGCCGGGCAGCCTTTCCCTGCATTATATCGACAGCATTCCGTGACCATAGCTTTTCTTGTGGCATCAGATGCCATGGACCTGTGCGTTTCTATCATTGCGTCCTGCCATTGCCTGTGTTCAAATACCTTTATGACATTGACCGAACTGAAATACATCGTCGCCGTTGCACGAGCGAAACACTTCGGACATGCAGCCGAAGCCTGTTACGTCGCTCAGCCGACACTATCGGTGGCCATCAAAAAGCTCGAAGACGAGCTGGGTGTCGTATTATTCGAGCGCGGCGGCGCCGAAATTTCGGTCACCCCGCTGGGCGCCCAGATCGTGGCGCAGGCCGAGCGTGTGCTGGAACAGACCGCCGCCATCAAAGAACTGGCCAAACAGAACAAAGATCCGCTGGCCGGTCCGCTGCGTCTCGGCGTGATCTACACCATCGGTCCCTATTTGCTGCCGCCGCTGGTCAAAGGCATGATCGCCAACGTGCCGCAAATGCCGCTGATCTTGCAGGAAAATTTCACCGTGCGCCTGCTGGAAATGCTGCGTCAGGGCGAACTCGACGCCGCCATCATGGCCTTGCCGCTGCCCGAACATGGCATGGCCCTGCAAGCGCTGTACGACGAACCGTTCGTGGTCGCCATGCCCGACCAACACCCGTGGACCAAGCGCAAATCGATCCCGGCCGATGATCTGAAGTCAGAAAACATGCTGTTGCTCGGCAATGGCCACTGTTTCCGCGACCATGTACTGGAAGTCTGCCCGGAAATGGCGCGCTTCTCCTCGCCTGGCAACGGTATGCAGCGTACCTTTGAAGGTTCGTCACTGGAAACCATCCGTCACATGGTGGCCAGCGGCATTGGTCTGACCGTGCTGCCGCGCGCTTCGGTGCCGAATATGGACGCCAAGGATGGCATGCTGCAATTCCGCCCCTTCGACAGCCCGGAACCGTCACGCCGTGTCGTCATCGTGTGGCGCAAAAGCTTCACCCGCAAGGCCGCCATCGACGCCATCTGTGACGTAGTAAATGCCTGCAATCTGCCCGGCATCACGCCGCTGTGTCTGAATAGCAAATGAGTCCTCACTGAATCGCCAGCGCCTGCCGCCCCGGCAGCGCGCGGATTTGCGATAATGCCGTTCTTTGCCCCTTGCTGACGTCCCCCATGAACAAATTGGCGCTGTATTTCCGTCTGGTCCGGCTCGACAAACCGATCGGTACCCTGTTGCTGCTATGGCCCACCCTGATCGCCCTGTGGCTGGCCTCGGGCGGGGTACCGGACTGGCGCCTGCTGCTGATCTTCTCGCTGGGCACCTTGCTGATGCGCTCGGCCGGCTGCGCGGTCAACGATTACGCCGACCAGGATATCGACAAATTCGTCAAACGCACGGCGCAGCGCCCAATTACCAGCGGCGCCATCAGCGGCAAGGAAGCGCTGGCCATTGCTGGTGTGCTGACGCTGCTGGCCTTCGCCCTGATCCAGCCGCTCAACACGCTGACCAAGCAACTGTCGGTGCTGGCCGCCGTGCTGGCCGCCAGCTACCCCTACTTCAAGCGTTTCTTCGCCATCCCGCAAGCCTATCTGGGCATCGCCTTTGGCTTCGGCATCCCGATGGCCTTCGCTGCCGTGCAAAATACGGTGCCGCTGCTGGCCTGGCTGCTATTGATCGGCAATGTCTTCTGGACGCTGGCCTATGACACCGAATACGCCATGGTCGACCGCGACGACGACCTGAAAATCGGCATCAAGACCTCGGCCATCACCTTTGGCCGCTACGACGTTGCCATCATCATGCTGTGCTACGGCCTGCATCTGGCGCTGTTGCTGGTGTGCGGCATGCAGGCCGGGCTGGGCGGCTGGTTTATCGGCGGCCTGCTGGTCGCCGCCGGCATCGCCGGCTACCACTACACGCTGATCCGCGGGCGCGAGCGTGACCCCTGCCTGGTCGCCTTTCGCCACAACAACTGGCTCGGCGCCGCCGTGTTCGCCGGTACGCTGCTCGATTACGCCTTCCGCTAAGCCAGCCCGGCGCGCACGCTTGCGTCGCGACAAGACCAGCCGCGCCAGCCTGCCTACACTGGACCTCCCTCCCCCACTTTCCTATGAGGCACAGCATGGACCAGACCCAACTCAACGGCCACAGCGGCAGCGAGCTCGCCAGCAGTCAGGCCGCCAGCGCCGCCGCGCGTGACAAATTGATGCAGGAACTCAACAACGTCATCGGCGAAGCGGAGCAATGGCTGCACAGCGCCGACCGCAACGACAGTGCACCAGACCCGGATACCCGGGCCCGTTTCGAAGACACGCTGCGCACCGCCCGCAGCGACTTGCTGAAGCTGGAAGACACGGTCATCGCCCGCACCCGCCTGGCCGCCCAGACGGCCAACGCCTACGTCAAAGACAACCCGTGGAAGACGGTCGGCCTGGGCGCCGCCGCCGGCGTCATCATCGGCCTGCTGATCGCCCGAAAA
>JBGSBQ010000580.1:0-3036 GCA_041730475.1 Sphingomonadaceae bacterium | reverse complement strand
GGACCTGGCACAGAAAAAGGATTTCGCCGCGCTGTGCCTGGTGTTTGAACGCGCTGGCGTGTGGCATGTATTCACCAGGCTGTATTTGAACGAACTGGCGGTGCAGGAAAGCGGCAATGCGCACCTGAGCGGCTGGGCTCGGTCGGGATATGTGGAGGTGACCGACGGTGATATTACCGATTTTGATGTGCTGGCTGAAGACATGCGCAGCTACTGCCGCCAGTTCGACGTGCAGGAAATCGCTTTTGATCCAGCCTTGAGCATGTATTTCGCCGGAAAGCTGATTGAAGAGGGCCTGCCGCTGGTCGAGATTGCACAGCGTTCGCTGTTTTTCACGCCGCCCCTGATCCAGGTCGAGAACTTGGTGCTGGAAAAGAAACTGAAGTTTGACGGCAACCCAGTCATGACCTGGATGGTCAGCAACCTGGTGGTCAAGGTCAGCAAGTTCAACGAACTGCGGTCCCCCACGAAAGAGCGCCCAGAAAACAAGATCGACGGCCCGATGGCCATGCTGATGGCACTGGGCCGGGCGCTGGCAAACGAGACAGACGACACCATTCCCGACGATTACAGCCTACCTTCCATATGAAAAGTACCATCTTCAACGCCAGCCTGCTTGTCGGGCTGCTGCTCATCATGAGCGGCGTGGCAGGCCTGCATTCCATTGCGGCCGCCTTGCTGGTCGGCGGGACGGTGCTCGTGCTCCTGACCTTGCTGCTGGCCAGGTGGGCGGGCGTGATCGGCCCAAAGCCAAAGGACGGCAATGTTCCTAAATAGTCTGAGCGCTGGACCGTCCAGTGATCCAGCGCACGATTTCTGGTTTCAGCCGGCCGGCATGTCGGGCTCCACGCTGTCCGGTTCAATCGTGACGGCCGACAGCGCAATGCGCCTGTCCACTGTGTACAAGTGCATCAAGGTCATCGCTGAAACCATCGGCATGCTGCCCATGCACATGTACCGTGCCGGCTTTGGTGAAAGCCGTGACCGGGTGCGCGATGACCCGATCGCCCGATTGCTGTCCACCAAGCCGAACGACTGGCAGACACCGATGCAGTTCCGCTCGATGCTCGAAGCGCACCGCTCGATGCGCGGCAATGGCTATGCAGAAATCATTTACGGCCGCTCTGGCACGCCTGAAGCACTGGTTCCCCTGCATCCGGACCGGGTAACGCCGGAAGTCGGCGCCAATGGCCTGCCGCGCTACCGGGTGAAAGACGCCACAGGCACCAATGAGCGGGTGCTGGTACCGGGCGAGATCCTGCACCTGGCGGGCCTGTCGCTTGACGGCTATGTGGGCATCAACCCGATTCAGGCCGAGCGCGAGGCCATCGGCTCGGCAATCGCCGCGCGCGACTACGGCAGCCGGTTCTGGAACAACGACGCCCGGCCGCCGTTCTGGATCAAGGTGCCTGGTTCCTTCAAAGACAACGATCAGCGTTCTGACTTCCGTTCCCAGTGGCAGGCAATGTACGGTGGTTCCAATCGTGGCCGGCCTGCCGTGCTGGACCGCGACATGTCCATCCAGGAGCTGGGCATCTCCAACACCGATGCGCAATGGATCGACTCGCGCAAGTACAGCGATGTCGACCTATGCGGCCTGTGGCGCGTGCCGCCGCACAAGATCGGCATCCTGGACCGGGCCACCTGGGGCAACATCGAGCAGCAAAACATGGAGTTCGTCAGCGACTGCTTGCTGCCGCTGGCTGTCAGCTGGGAGCAGACCATTGCGCGTGACCTCATCATCGACGAAAACCTGTTTGTCGAGATGCTGCTGGAGATCCTGCTGCGCGGCGATACCACCACCCGGTACAGCGCTTACGGCAAGGGCATCCAGGACGGCTGGCTCACGCGCAACGAAGTGCGCCGGCTTGAAAACCGCAACCCGCTGGCCGGCCTGGACGAACCCCTGCAGCCGCTGAACATGACCGGCGCCGGTGCCGCCAACTTGCTGCCCGATGCTCCGCGCCGCCCCGGCCGTGCCGCCGCACTGCTGGCCGCCAGCGCCGACCGTGTTGTGCGAAAGGAAGTTCGCATCCTGCAGGCGATGAGCAAGCAAGGTGCATCGCTGCCAGATGCCTTTGCGGATCACGCCCGCTTCGTCGCTGACGTCATGGCCGTGTCTGCCGAGACTGCCAATGCGTACCTGGTCGCCACCCTGCAGCGCGCCCAGATCCTGCAAGACGCCGGAAAACTCAAGTCGCTGGAGATCCAGGACTGGACCACCACACAAATCGCTGCTTTGTTGCAGCTGGAAGGCTGACCATGCTACGTTTACTTGCCGAGTTCTATGCCACGCCCTGGGCGCTGAATCCACTGATCCATGCACAGATGGAAATGATCATCGAACGCTGGGCCAGCGGCTCCAAACTCAGTGCCGAGCAGATCAGCGTCGCGGTCGGCAACGCCCCGCAGGCAGCTGCAGCCCGGCGCGCTGATGCGTCCAGCAGCGGCGGCACGGCAGTCGCCATCATTCCGGTGTACGGCGTGCTCACGCACCGGGCACACGCCAAGGCGGTCAGCACGCAAATGACCAGTACCGAAGAGCTGGCCGCCAGCTTTCGCTCCGCTGTGCTCAATCCCGACATCAAGAGCATCGTGCTGGATATCGACAGCCCGGGCGGAAGTGTGTTTGGTGTCCAGGAGGTCAGCGACATCATCTTTGCCGCGCGCGGCACCAAGCCCATCATTGCCGTGGCCAATGCCCAGGCCGCCAGCGGCGCCTACTGGATTGCCGCGCAGGCCGACGAGCTGGTGATCACGCCCAGCGGCGCTGTCGGCAGCATCGGCGCCTTCATGACGCACCAGGATAACTCTGAAAAACTGGCGAAGGAAGGCACCAAAAAGACCTACGTCACTGCCGGCAAGTACAAAGTTGAAGGCAATGACACCGGCCCGCTCGAAGGCGAAGCGCTGGTCAATGCCCAGGCCATGGTGGACAGCTTCTACACCACGTTTGTCAGGGCCGTCGCCAAAGGACGTGGCGTCAGCGTCGAGATGGCGCGGGGCCCGGACTTCGGCCAGGGCCGCATGCTCATG
>JBGSBQ010000579.1:0-3046 GCA_041730475.1 Sphingomonadaceae bacterium | reverse complement strand
GTGCAGCTGGTGACGGTGTTGCCCGACAGCGTGACGCCCGCCGACTGGCGCGCCTTGTCGCTGGCTTGCCGGGCCATCGCCGCCCGGGCTGAAATAAAAACGCGAACACTGTGAACTTCTTGCAGCGGGCTAACTCTATAGCTTATGGATGCTGGCCCCTGCTGCAGGCCAACAAGGACATCGGGAGTGACGACAGAACGTGAGTGTGATCAGTTGCTGGTCGAGCGGGTTCAGGCTGGTGAGAAGCAGGCGTTTGATTTGCTGGTGACGAAATACCAGCGCCGGTTGATGCGCTTGTTGTCGCGTATCGTCCATGATCCGGCCGAGGCCGAGGATATTGTGCAAGAGACGTTCATCAAGGCTTACCGGGCCTTGCGCCATTTTCGGGGCGACTCTGCGTTTTATACCTGGCTATACCGGATCGGCATCAATACGGCCAAGAATTTTCTCATCATGCAAGGGCGTCGTACGCCGACCTCGACCGACACTGATGCCGAGCAGGCGGAAGTCTTTGATGACGGGGACCGGCTGCGCGACATCAATACGCCCGAGTCTATGTTGGCGAGCAAGCAGATCGCGCAGACCGTTAACGCGGCGATGGAAGCCTTGCCCGTGGACTTGCGCACCGCCATTGCATTGCGGGAAATTGAGGGCTTGAGCTATGAGGAAATATCGGCAATCATGGCGTGTCCGATCGGCACTGTGCGCAGCCGGATTTTCCGGGCGCGCGAAGTCATTGCCGAAAAATTGAAGCCTTTGCTGGATCTGCCGTTCGACAAGCGCTGGTGAGGCCCCGCGCGTTTGACCTGGCTGGAATGACGATGGATACCCTGAAACGATTGCATGAACACATTTCGGCGCTGGCGGATGGTGAACTGGCGGACAGTGAGCGTGAGCTGGCGTTTGCCGCGCTCGACAGCGCCGAGGGGCGGGCCGCCTGGCACGCCTACCACCTGATTGGTGACGTGTTGCGCAGCTACCCGCAGGAGGCGCTGTCGCCGCAGTCGGCCGCAGCGCTGACGGCGCGGCTGGCTACCGAGCCGCCTTTGTCCAGCCTGCTGACGCTGCCTTAGGATAAATCAAACGGCTACGCTATCGGCGTTCTGCCCCCACCGGCGTACTGCTGGGGTCAGCCCCTAACGCTGTTAAGTTGCATTGCGGTAGCGTGCGCTTGCACCCCCAAGGCAAGACCTGGGGTCAGACCCGTCGGGTCTGACCCCGGCTTTGCGTCGGTGGGGGTTGTTAGCAGATCTGCGCCTCACCCTAGCGGCATTAGGGGCTGACCTCTGATTTTCTGTGGGGCTGAGGGCGGCCCCAAGACGATCGAGGCAGTCAGATCGGAAAATGGCGGCGCCGGGCTGGCTATGCCAAGAAATCAGTCAGGGCAAACGCCACCAGCAAGCGCTAATCTGCTCACCAGGCAGCGCTGCGACACTACTTGGGGTACCTCCAGCCGGGCAAGTAGCTTCCCATGCAGCCGGGAATCCGGGCTGAACCTCTGCGCCTTTGGTGTATGGGTTCCCGCCTCCATGGGAGCGGCGGACGCTAAGGCCGCCTTTGCCGTCCCCTTGCTGCTCGCCTCCTGCTGCGGCGCTGCTGCGTACTCAGCATAAATCTTAACGCGGGCTTAAACTTGCTCTGGCGATCAGCTTGCGCATGCGGCAACGCGAATTTTCGCTTACCATGTGCAAGCTCCGGACGGATGCTTGCCCAGTACTGCTGGCCGTGCAGTCCGTGCATTCCCGAACTTTACACAGATAGCTACTTTCCATGAAAAATAATATCTTTGCTGGTAGTAAAACTCTCTCTGCGCTGTTGCTGAGCGCTGGCGTAATGTTTGCCCCCGCCGTGCTGGGGATGGCGCCGGTGCAAGCCGCTTCAGCGGCCGTGGTGGCGCTGCCTGATTTTGCCGAGCTGGTCGACAAGGTCGGTCCGGCGGTCGTGAATATTCGTACCACCGAACGCCTGAAATTGCGTCAGGGCACCGCCGATGGTGCTCCCGGCGAGGAGGAAATGCAGGAGTTCTTGCGGCGCTTCTTTGGAGGTGCCGTGCCGACCCCGGGCGCGCCGGGCAAGGCGCCACGTGGTCGCCGCCAGCAGGGGCCGTCCGATGAGCAGGTGCAGCGCGGGGTCGGTTCCGGCTTCATTATTTCGGCCGATGGCTATGTGCTGACCAACGCCCACGTCATTGATGGTGCCGATGAAGTGTATGTGACGCTGACCGACAAGCGCGAGTTCAAGGCCAAGGTGCTGGGCGCCGATGCCCGTACCGATGTGGCGCTGCTGAAGATCGAGGGCGAGAAGCTGCCCACGCTGGTGATGGGGGATTCCGACAAGATCCGCGTCGGCGAGTGGGTGATTGCGATCGGGTCGCCGTTCAATCTGGAAAACACGGTCACGGCTGGCATCATTTCAGCCAAGGCGCGGGATACCGGCGAATATCTGGCTCTGATCCAGAGCGATGTGGCCGTCAACCCGGGCAACTCCGGTGGCCCGCTGATCAATATGCGGGGCGAAGTGATCGGGATTAACTCGCAGATCGCCACCTTGTCTGGCGGCTATAACGGGATTTCGTTTGCCGTGCCGATCGGCGAAGCCATGCGCGTGTCCGATCAGCTGAAGAAGTCGGGCAAGGTCACGCGTGGCCGTATCGGCGTGCAGATCGGCGAACTGAGCAAGGAAGTGGCGGAGTCGCTGGGGCTGAAGGCGGCGCAGGGCGCCGAGGTCTCGCTGGTCGAGCCGGGCGGTCCGGCCGACAAGGCGGGAATCAAGGCAGGCGACATCATCCTGAAATTTAATGGCGTGCAGATCAACCGCTCGTCCGACCTGCCGCGATTGGTAGGCGGTACGGAACTGGGTAGCAAGGCCACCGTGACCGTCTGGCGCAAGGGCGCCCAGCTGGAACTGCTGGTGGTGGTGGCGGAGCTGGCGGCGGACAAGGCGGCCAAGGGCAAGGGCGGCAAGGGCGAGCAGCCGGCCGAGCCGGAAGCCAAGGCGAATGCGCTGGGCCTGAAGGTCAGTGACTTGACGCCATTGCAGAAGAAGG
>JBGSBQ010000578.1:0-3067 GCA_041730475.1 Sphingomonadaceae bacterium | reverse complement strand
GCGATCCGATAGCTTTGCTGCAGTGCCGCCAGCCGGGCGCGCAGTGCTTCGTTGTCGCTGAAGATCAGCTGCTCGGCGTTCTTGGCGGCGCTGAATTTATCCAGTTTGTCGAGGATGCCGGTGACCAGCTTCTGGTATTCCTCGAAATCGGCTTTCAGCTGGGTGAATTTGTCACGCAATTCGGCGTCGCGCACGGCGCCCAGTTGCAGCGCTGCGCTGCCGTTCAGGAAGCCGTCCACCGTATTGCGGAACACCGTGGTGTCACGCCCCAGCTGGAACGCAGTTTCCGAGGTCAGGCCGCCGGCAGTCTTGAATTCGGCCGCGCTGCGGTTCATACGCTGGGTCAGCATGGTCAGCTTGCCGAGGGCGGCGATTTCCTGTGGCGTGCCGCCACGTTGCACCTTCAGCGCCAGAATATCCTCGGTCCGGGCCAGCAGCGCCGGCGACATCGCACTGAGTTTCTGCAGCGTGGCGTCGACCCCGCTCAGGTCCTGCTTCAGCATCAGGATGGTACCCGCCGCCAGATCGGACGCACTCCACTGCTTGCGGGCCGCCGCGATCGCCGGCAGCAGGCTGCTGCGCGGTTCACCGATATCGCGGCCGCCATAGCTGCCGCCGTGCGTCATCAGGTTGAAGTCGTTATTCAGTTCCTTGCGGCTTTGCTCCAGCTGGCGGAAACCCTCGGCATTGCCCTGCACCGCGTTCGGGGTGGCCTTGCCGATGCGCTGCGAGTGCATCAGCGCATCACTGGCAACCTGGGTCTGGGTCGAGCGGCTGGCGCTGCGGATAGTATTCAGGGCGACAAAGACAACGCTGACGGCCAGACTCACGGCCAGCGCCGTCGACAGCACGTTCAGCTGGCGCTGCGCCGACAAATGGCCGATCAGCGGTAGCTTGAAACCCGGGCCGGCATCCGGCGCGGCGGCCGGCGCACTGCCACGCCGGCGCAGCGCATCGCGCAGGCGCAGCGGACCAGCGGCCTCGCTGGCATCGGGTGCTGGTGCCGCCGCAGCGGCGCTGGCGAGCGGCGCCGGCGCTGGCGCGGCCACGTTCAGGAACTGCGAATCGCCGGCATCGCTGAATTCCGAATTGGCCGCCGTGTCGCGTCCCGCATCGTGCCTGGCGCGTGAAAAGATACCCAAGTTGAATCCCATGCCACCATCTCCCGAATGCTTGATTAGCTGTTACTGCCTTGACGCTTGCTGGGCGCCGTTACTACTGAGCGTAGTGATGAGTACCTCGATCCTGCCGCAAAGCGTCGTTCCCGCCTCACAAACCGACCTGCAGGAAGCGCGCTTCGCACACCAGCAGCGCCAGATCGATGCGCATCCAGTCCTGCCCGACGCTGTCCTGAAACTGCTGTTGGCGCCAGACCGGCGCCTGCGCGACGGTGGCCGTTTCGGGCGCGGCCACCATCTCATCGAGCTTGCGCAGGCCGAGGATGCGCTCCACCTGCAGAGCGCAATTAAAGCCCAGACCGGGCGCAAACGTAATCAGCCGGCTGTCGGCGCCGAACGGCGTGGCGGCCAGCTCCTGATAGCGCGCCAGATCGATCACGCCGGTCAGCGCGCCACGGATATTCGCCAGCCCACGGTACCACGGCTGCGCCAGCGGCACCGGCGTGAGCGGCTGCAGCGGCACGATCTCACTGATCTGGGTTAGGTCCAGCAGACAGTGCTGGCCACCCAGCAGGATGCCCAGTTCACGACCGCCAACGGCGGCCCCGGTCTTGGCGGCCTGCATCCGCTCCAGCAGCTGCACCTGATACTGGCGCAGGCGGCTGCGCCGTTCGCCGGCTGGCGGCCGGGGCTGAGCGGTGCCGGTGCGCTCCATCGCTTAGCCGAGAGCCGCGATCTTGGCCAGCAGTTCGGCCGCGTCGACCGGCTTCACCAGATAATCCTTGGCGCCCTGACGCAAGCCCCAGATGCGGTCGGTCTCCTGGTTCTTGCTGGAGCAGATAATCACCGGCACGTCCTGCAACTCCGGATCGCGGGCGATCGAACGGGTCACCTGAAAGCCGTTCGCACCCGGCATCACCACATCCATCAGGATCAGCTGCGGCTTGTCGGCCTTGATTTTCAGCAGGGCTTCCTCGCCGTTTTCGGCAACCGAGACCGAAAAGCCGTTTTTGACCAGAATGTCGGTCAGGTAGTAGCGCTCCGTCGGTGAATCGTCGACGATCAGAATTCGTTGTATGGCCATATGCCCCCCTGGCATTCGTATGCGGTGATCAGACAGCCGCGCCGCCGCCGGTGTGTTCACGGACGGCAGCCAGCAGGCTGTCCTTGGTAAAAGGTTTGGTCAGATAGGCCGACGAGCCGACCATGGCGCCGCGCGCGCGGTCGAACAGGCCATCCTTGGACGATAGCATCAGCACCGGCGTGGCGTTGAAGCGCGCGCTTTTCTTGATCAGCGCGCAGGTCTGGTAACCGTCCAGGCGCGGCATCAGGATGTCGCAGAACACCAGCGCCGGATGGTGGTCATTGATTTTGGCCAGCGCATCGAATCCGTCTTCGGCCAGCACCACCTGATAGCCGGCCTGGGTCAGGAAGATCTCGGCCGAGCGACGTATCGTGCTGCTGTCGTCGATCACCATGATTTTCAAAGCAGTAGCTTGCGGCGTAGGCGTCGTCATAGTCAGTTCACTGAAGTGATGCTACACGATAGCACAGGAGCTCAGAGCGCCACCATTTCGAAGTCGTCCTTGCGGGCGCCGCACTCGGGGCAGGTCCAGTTCATCGGCACGTCAGCCCAGCGGGTACCGGGGGCGATGCCTTCGTCCGGCAAGCCGGCTGCTTCGTCGTAGACCCAGCCGCAAATCAAGCACATCCAGGTCTGGAACTCCTGCGTTGTTTCATTGCTACTCACGTTCTGCCACCCTTCAATCTAGTAAAATGCTGAATTAGGTATCTTAATCTACCCGCCGTGCAAAACCAAACTTCTCCACTCATATTAAGCTTCGGCGTGTCCGACCCGGTCGGCGCCATCGGCGTCCAGGCCGACCTGGCAGCATTTTCCGCCCTCTCCTGTACCGGTCTGGCCGTCACCACCGCGTTGCTGATCGGCG
>JBGSBQ010000577.1:0-3072 GCA_041730475.1 Sphingomonadaceae bacterium | reverse complement strand
CCCCGCCTGACCCCAGATTTGGGTGGGGGGGGTTTGCCAGCAGGCCGGCGCCTTAACTTCACGGCATGTGGGGCAGACGGGGACGCCGGTGGTGGTGGGAACTGCCCTTCAGCAGAGCGCCAGATTTTAGTGGTGGAAGCCGACCGTGATGGTGGTGCCGGTCAGGTCGATGTTTTTGATCTGGATGCTGCCGAAGCTGGGGCCGTCCGAACCGCGGACGCGGATGTTGTTGAAGTTCAGCTCGCCGATCGAGGTCGGTAGGCTGAGTGTCAGCGAGCCGTCTTTGTTGATGGTGGCGGCAGCCTTGTTGGGATCGTAGACCACGTTCTTCATGCTGCTGTCTGATTCGAGGAAACCCAGTACCGGATTGAGGATCTTGGCCATGTCGCCGACGATCTCGAGGCCGTTGCCTTTGGCGTGCTGCTTGACGGCGGCCACCAGATCGTCGTTCAGACCCTGCGCCGAGGTGTCGCTCAGTTCGTCCTCGCTGAGCGCCTGTAGGCCGCCTAGTTGGCTGTCGTTGGCGGCGTTCGGGGCCTCGGTGATCTGCAGGCCGTTTTGTTCTTTGCTGAGTAGCACCGGGGCCGTGATCGCCAGCGCCGGCAACGCTTGTACCGCATATGCTTCCATCGGCGCCAGCAGTGTGGTGGCGATGGCGGCTGCCAGACGCAGGTTGCGCTGCTTGCGCAACGCATCTTGCACGTGTTGCTGTGTAATCAGGTTCCATTCGGCAAAAATGTCACCCAGCCGCTGGCCAGTGCTGCGTTGCTGCTCGATTGCGCGCTGCAGCTGTTCTTCCGAAATCAGCTTCTGTTTGACCAGCAGCTGACCCAGCATCGAGCGGTTTTGATTATTTGACAGCCATCCCATCGGATTCTCCTTGAGTTGCAGTGGCGGCCCGGACCTCAGGCCGATTTGCGCAGCGGCGGCGCCAGATCCTGCAATTCGGCTCCGGGCTGGTGCGCCATGTGGACAATGTCCGATGGCGCCATGCCGAACCAGCGCTTGCAGGCGCGGTAGAACGCGCTGGGCTCCGAAAAGCCCAGCTGGAAACTCAGCATCTTCAGCGACAGCTCGCCGCAGCTGAGCGATTGACGGGCCAGCTCGCGCCGGGTGTCGTCGACCAGATTGGTGAAGCTGGTGCCTTCTTCGGCCAGCCGGCGCTGCAAGGTGCGCTCGCTCATCATCAGCTGCGCGGCGACGTCGTCGCGGTGCGGCGGCCCCTTGGGCAGCAGGCTGGCCAGCAGGGCTTGTACCTTGGCGCTGAAGGTCGGTGGTTCGGCGCGCGCCAGACTGGCCAGCATCGGCTGGCCGGCGCCATTTTCCAGCGGCGGATTGGGCGGCAGTGCCATCACCAGATCGGCGTCGGCAAATTCCATCACATTGTGCGGCATGCCAAACTTGACCGGGCAGCCGAAGGTTTCGGCATAGACGTGGGCGTTGGCCGGCTCCGGGAATGCATATTCGACCACCACCGGGGTGGCGTCGTCGCGCCCGGCCGCGCAGCGCAAGGTGCGCAGCAGTACGCACCAGACGAAGTCATAGCGTTGCTGCGGCACGCTGCGCTGGGCACCCGGCAGCACCAGGCCGACGCGGGTGTGGCCGTGGCAGCGTTCGATGCTGCTCTGCACCGTCGGCGAGACCAGCATGATGTGGCCCATCACGCCCAGCCAGCCGAGCCGGTGTGGCGTGGAGACTTTCAGACCCAGCAGCGGATCGCCGGATTTTTCCACCAGTAGTTCCCACAGGTGGCTGAGTTTATCGGACAGCGTCAGCGCGTCGCAGGCCAGGCCATCGCCTTCGCCGAGGCCGGCGGCGGTGAACAGTTCTTCGGCATCGACGCCGGAGTGGGCCAGGCGCGACTTGACGCCGCGCACCAGATGCAGGGCGGACGAGTAGCTCATGACTGCACCTCGGCCAGCGGGGTTGGGGCGGGCTGAGGGTGTGACGATGTCAAGTGCGGGGACAAGATGAACCTCCGTTTTGTCAACACTAAGAATATCCGGGCAGCGGGCAGCGACAAGCTGGGCATTTATTGGGCCACAGCGGCGCGCAGGCGCAGGCCGATCCGTTCTTTCAGGCTCTGCAGCTTGGGATTGACGACCGGGCCGACATCGCTGGCCACTTTTTCACCCAAACTCTTTTGCATCTCGGGCACCATGGCCTCGAATTTTTTCTTGACCGGCGATTCGAGCAGCGCGATCAGCTGGCGCAGTTCGTCTTCGCTGAAGCGCTCCGCCAGCAGCGGTGCGATGGTGGTCGGGATCAGTTTGTCGGCACTGGCGCGCGCCAGCGGCGTGTTCTCATCCATGAACTGCTTGGCTTCTTTGACGATGTCGGTCATCGCGGCATCGCGTTTTTCGGCCGAGGCGCGGCCTTGCAGCACGGCACGGGCCTGCTGGACGGCATCGCCGACCGGCATTTGCAGCATGCTCTGGCCGATGCTGTCGATATTCCACAGCTTCAGGATCTTGTCGATCAGGACCTGCTTGGCCGGCGTGATGGCGGCTGCGCTGGCGGTTGCAGCGGGCGCCACGGCCGCAGGCGTGGCGGCAGCAGCCGGGCCAGCGGCCAGCAGCAGCGCGGCCAGCAGCGTGGTGAAGACGGTCGGGACAGTGACGTGGTGCATAGGGACTCCTGGGTAACTTAAAAACGACGGTTCAGTTCAAAGCCAACATAGCGCACCCGGATGTCGCCTTTGACGTCGAGGCCGGCATACGGGTTGTAGATCACGTTCAAGAAGATGTTGCAGTTCATATTGCAGTCGGTGTTGGCCGGCGTATTGAACTTGCCGACCATGTAGGAACCGGTGAGGCTGATATCCATGCTCTTGCTGAGCTTGAAGTTCAGGCCCGCGCTGTACAGCTTGGTGTCCGGCAGCGGCGCGATCAGGTCCAGCTTGTCGGCCGGAATCGAGCTCTTGCGCGGCTCGTAGCCGAAGCGCAGCGCCAGCCGTTCGATCGGAAATAGTTGCAGGCCATAGACAAAGTTATTTTAGCTACTATTTTAAATTCAAAAATAATTTTAAATAATAATTTTGAATTCTATCAAGGCGCCAATTTAGGAGGCGAT
>JBGSBQ010000576.1:0-3081 GCA_041730475.1 Sphingomonadaceae bacterium | reverse complement strand
AACACGGCCGTCAACCTGATCATGGGCGCGGCTCTGTTGCTGGTGTGGCGCCGCCATACCAGCCAGACCTTTGCGCGCGACCTCGGTTATTCGACCGTCGCGGCAGCGGTGATCCCGCTCGGCTACCTGTTGTACACACGGCTGGAACCCCCGGCGCATTTGCTGGGCGTGCCGCTGGTCTTGTGTGGCGCTATCTCGAATTTATTGTTGCTGACGTGCGCCGTGTTGCGACTGGCGGACCGGCGCCTGCGGCCGACCCTGCTGTTGCTGCTGGCGCTGGTCATGGCGCTGTTGCTGACGGTGCCGAGCACGGCCCAGCGCGTGATTCTGTGGCCCAGTGTGAACCTGTGCTTCTTCATCGTGCTGGGCAGCCTGACGGTGCGCTGGACCTGGCACACCCAGGGCGTTGAACGGCTGGTCGGGCCGCTGCTGCTGTTGCTGGGCGCGACCCAATTGCCGGCCATCCTGTACGGCGAGGAGGGCCACGCCGCCAATCTGTTTGGTTCGACTGCGGTGCGGGTGGCGATCGGTTGTGTGTTCCTGTTTGCGGCGCTGGAGCGGGCTGCATGCGAGATGGCCAAGCTGTATCAGCGCTTCCAGCTGCTGACCGAGCATTCCTTGCAAGGCGTGGTGGTGACGGATGGTCAGCATCTGCTGTATGCCAACCCGGCCGCGCATGCCATTTATGGCAATCTGGATCGCGTGACGCCGACGCAGCGCCTGCAGGACATGCCGTCCGATACCATCAACGCCGGTCTGCTGCTGCACTATCACCAGCAGTTGCAGCAGCATGAACTGGAGTCGGCCAGCTGGGAAGGCCAGCGGCTGGTGGCCGATGGTCAGCAGCGTGAACTGCGGTTCGCCGCCTGGCGCATCGAATGGGACGGCGTGCCCGCAACCCAGATCCTGATCACCGATGATACCGAACGCAATGCCAGCGCCCGTGCACTGCTGCACAAAGCCACCCACGATGAGCTGACCGGCCTGCCGAACCGCAGCGTGCTGATGGACAAGCTGGTCGAGTATTGTGAACCGCTGGCCCATTGCACGCTGGTGGTGCTGAACATCGACCGGTGCAAGCTGTGCAACCCGAGCCAGGGCCCTGTGATCGGCGACCAAGTGCTGCAGGCGTTCGCCCAGCGCCTGAAAAAGACGCTCGGGACGCGGGCCCAGTTGGTGCGACTGGGCGGCGATGAATTCGCCGTGGTCGACCCTGACCCGCTTAGCACCCGCGACCTGTCGTGGCGTTTGCACGGTGCCTGCCGGCAGGTATTGACGGTGCCGAGCGGCGAATACTACATCGATGCCTCGATGGGCATGGCGATCTTCCCCGACCATGCCGGCGAGCCGGAGGATTTGCTGCGGGCGGCGATCGCAGCCATGTTCCAGGCCAAGCGTACGCCGGGCACGGCGCTGACGCTGGCGGAACGCCGCTCCGAGCAGCAGGGCGGGCATGCGCTGGAGCAGGAGCAGGCGCTGCGCAAAGCCATCCTCAGCGAGGAAATCTTCCTCGACTACCAGCCCAAGGTCGATGCGGCCAGCGGCAAGCTGCTGGGCTTTGAGGCGCTGGCGCGCTGGCGCCGGCCGGGCATCGGGCTGGTCAGCCCGATAGAATTCATCGGTGTGGCCGAGCAAACCGGCATGATTACGGAACTGGGCGCGCTGTTGCTCAGCGAGGCTTGTCGCCAGATCGCCGAGTGGCGTACCGAGGCGGGCGATTGCGTGCCGGTGGCCGTCAATGTGTCACCGGTGCAGTTGCTCGATCCGGGCTTTTTGCAGCTGGTCGAGGATGCGCTGCAGCGCTATGGCGTGCCGCCGCGTTACCTGACGCTGGAAATTACCGAGAGTGCGGCAGTCGATAACCTGGCCGATACCCAGTTGCAGTTGCAGCAGTTGCGCGAGCTGGGCGTGGATGTGGCGATGGACGATTTCGGCACCGGCTTCTCGTCGCTCAGCATGTTGCGTGAGTTGCCGCTGCGGGTGCTCAAGATCGACCGTGGCCTGATCGATCCGCTGCCCGCGCCCGATGCGGTAGCGGTAGTGGAGGCGATCTGCCAGCTGGCGGCCGCGCTCAACCTGCAGGTGGTGGCCGAGGGCATAGAAACCGAGGCGCAAGCGAACGCTGCGCGCGCGGCCGGCTGCCACGAGCTGCAAGGTTATTACTATGCGCGTCCGCTGCCCGCGCCCGATGCCGCCGACTGGCTGCGGCGTAACTTCGGGCTGCGTGCCGATGGCCTGATGGCGCGCTAGATTTCGGTCGCGCCGTAGCGCTGCAGGATGGAGTTGGCCTGCGCTTCCTGATCGTCATCATCGATGTCGATGGTCAGCATGGCACCCGCTCGCTTGCGCGCCCGCGCCGCCGCCTCGGCACCACCCGGCACCAGCCGGTCAAACACATTGGTGACGGCGCTGGTGGCGGTCGAGGACGCGGCCGCGTGATGCGTGTTGAGCTTGACGCTATTCAGGCGAAAACCGTCGGCCAGCAAGGCGCTGCGCGCGCTTTCGGCGTCGGTGATCTGTTGGAAGTTGCGATGGATGGTGCGCATGGTGGACCTCCAATGAAGACGGCAGCGTGGGCGTGCGCGACGGTGCGCGCCACCCACCAGTGTATTCTATGCCAAGTATCAGAAACCGGCGACGACCGTGTTGAAATGCTCGACCTTGGGTGGCTGGGCGAAACAGGCGCCCACCAGACCGCGCCAGAGCTGGAAGTCTTCGCTGCCGCGGAAGTCGATGGTGTGGTGTTCCAGCGTTTCCCAGCCGATCACCAGATGGTAGGTATCCGGTACTTCGATGTCGCGATCCAGCCGCATCGACAGGCAGCCTTTGGCGCGGCGGAACAGGGGCACCGCCTCGGTGACGCCGGCCTGGAAGGCGTCGTGCTGGTCGGGCTTGATATACAGTTCGGCAATTTCGTAAATCATGGCAATCCTTATGTTGGCAGAGCCACTATTGTGCACCAATGTGCGGCGTGGTGCGCAAGATGAACTGCATGGCCTGGCGCGCCAGCTCCGGCACGTCGGCACCACTGCCGGGCTTGTACCACTGCACGGTCCAGTTGAGGGCGCCGAAGATCAGCAG
>JBGSBQ010000575.1:0-3082 GCA_041730475.1 Sphingomonadaceae bacterium | reverse complement strand
ACTGACCCAGCATCTGCGAAGCGTCGACCTCGTCGGCCGCTGGGGCGGCGAGGAATTCATGGTGATCGCCAGCGGCACCACGCTCGATGGTGCTGCCGAACTGGCCGAAAAACTGCGCCGCGCCATCGAGCAGCACGACTTCCCGGTGGTCGGCCACAAGACCACCAGTATCGGTATTGCCACCTTCCGCGCCGGCGATACGCCAGCCAGTCTGGTGACGCGGGCCGACCTGGCACTGTACAGCGCCAAAAATCTGGGCCGCAACCGGGTTGAGCGCGAACCTGCTTAGTCCGTGCGTGGCGGCAGCAGGTGGCGGAAGGTCGGTTCAATCTGGCGCGCGTGCAGATGGCGCACAATGTCTTCCAGCGTCGCGTCGCGCAACAGCAAACCATCCGCGGCATCAGCGGCTCCTGCGGCTCCTGCGGCCGCCAGCGTAGCGGCGCTACGAAGCTGCTGCGGCAGCGGCGCGGACGGCGGCAATGGCGCAGCTAACGGCGGCGCGGGCGCCGGCGCCGGCTGGTGCAACTGCGCCAGCTGGCGTAACTGCTGCAAGGCCTGTGCAAATTCGTCAGCGCTGATGCTGCGCAGTCCCTCAAGAAACGCGACCTGCCCGGCCGTCGGCGGCGCCATCTCCAAGCCGGCCTCCTCGACAAACGCGGCGCCCATGCCCGGATGGATGAAGGCGGCCCAACGCTCACTGGCGACCTGCAGGCAAGGTGGCAACTCGGTCGCCGCGCTGGCCGCATCCGGCGCCACTTTCAATTCCGGGCAATAGGCGGCCGCCAGCAGGAACAAAAATTCCTGCGCCAGCGCCAGCGGCACCGGCGTCGCCAGCGACAGCCACAGGCCATAGCTGCGCAGGCCGGAGATGCTGACCGCCGGTGCGGGCAGTTCGAGCTCGCCCTGCACTGCATTGGCCACCGCGCACAGGCGCTGCCAATGGGTGTCCGCTGCATGCCCGCGCACTGGCGCAAACTCCAGCCGCAGCGCCCGCGTCACGCCACTGCCGCCGCTCAAGTCCATGGCTTCGGTGTGCTGGCCCCGCAGGTGGCGCTCCAGCGCCGCGTCGGACCAGCCCGCCGCCGGCAAATAAAGTCGCTTCAATTCTGCTATCAGCTTGTGCATCACAATCCCATGGTTCAGAGGTCAGGGCCGTCATTCTGACACAACAGCATGGCCACTGACAGCAGCAGGTCTGTTACAGTACACGATGGCACTCAATCCGACCTTCCTTGGCCCATGCTAAGTCTGCACACCAACACTGCCGCCCTGTCGGCGCACATCTCGCTCGGCCACACGCAGAGCAGGATGGCGCACGCCATGACACGGCTGGGGACGGGATTGCGGGTCAATTCAGCGATGGATGACGCCGCCGGCTTGCAGATCGCGACCCGCTTGTCGGCACAAACCCATGGCATGCGGTCCGCCATGAACAATATCCAGAAGTCGCTGTCGCTGCTGCAAACTGGCGAAGGCGCACTGGAAGAAAGCAGCAATATCCTGATCCGCATGAAGGATCTGGCGATCCAGGCCGCCGACGGCTCCACCACCAATACCGACCGTACCGCACTGCAGGCCGAGTACCGGGCCCTGAGCCAGGAACTGAGCCACATCTCGGTCAACACCACCTTCGGCGGCGCCCGCCTGCTGCTGGGCGACACCACCGTTGAAAAGAACGCAGCCAACGCAGCAGCGGCGAGTGCGGCCGGCGTCGCCGCCAGCGCTGCCGGGGCACTGGCGGCGGCGCAAGCCAGGCTCGGCGCCGCCATCGCCGCCGACCAGGGCGGCTCGACGCCCGCCACCCAGGCCGCCCGCGCTGCGGCCCAGGGGGCGCTGACCGGCGCCACGGAAAGCAGCAGCGTGGCCAGCCAGGCCGCCACCGATGCCCAGCAATATGCCAGCGCGGTGGCCGCCGTGACGGGCATTGAAGGCTTGTTCGCGCAGCCGGTCAGCTTCCAGATCGGCAGCGACGCCGGCGAAACCATGAGCGTCGACCTGAGCAGCCAGTTGAGCACCATGCAAACGGCGCTGCACAGCGCCGCCAGCACCTACGACACCTTCGGCATTGAGCGGCCCGGTGCCGGCACCGATGTGGTGGTCGCCAGCGCGGCGCTCGGCACCATTGACCGGGTGCAGGCCGCCATCGATGCCATAGCCGGGGTGCGCGCCACGCTGGGCGCCACCGCTAACCGCCTGACCCACACGCATAACAATCTGAACAACATTGCCACCAGCACCACGCTGGCCCGTGGCCGCATCATGGACACCGACTACGCGCAGGAAAGCGCCGACATGATCAGCGACCAGATGCTGATGCAGGCCGGCGGCACCGTGCTGCGGCAGACCAAGAGCATTAATTCGATGCTGATGTCGCTGCTGGGCTGACGCTAATCTCGCGGTGGCCGGCACGGTACACCACCCCACCCTTCATGACAAAACTGATGCGGCCAAACTGGCTGGGATCGGCCAGCGGATCGGCATCGCTGGCCACCAGATCGGCATAGCGCCCGGCCTGCACCGCACCGATACGGTCGACTGCCCCCAGCAGGGCCGCCGACTCGCGGGTGGCGGCGGCCAGCGCATGCGCCGGGCTCATGCCGTTGGCGATCAGCAGCGCAAACTCCATCGCATGGTCGCCCTCGCCGATGTCGGTGCCGTAGGCGATGCGTACGCCCGACTTCAGCGCCAGCGGCAGATTACGCTTCGGCAGCGGATCGTTGGCCAGTTCCTTGGCGGCGGTGCCGGGTCCCAGCAGCTCAGGATGGGTCGCCGCAACCTGATAGAACACTTCGTACACGGTCAGCGTCGGCACCAGCACGGTGCCGTGGGCCTTCATCAGCGCCAGCGTCTCGGCGCTGGCAAACGAGCCATGCTCGATCGAGTCCACCCCGGCCCGCACGGCATTGTCAATCGCCGCCGACGGATAAGTATGCGCCGCCACCTTCATCCCCATCGCATGGGCGGTGTCCACCACGGTACGGATTTCCTCATTCGTCATCAGCTGCGCACGCGGATCATCGCCGGTCGAGGCGATGCCGCCGGACGGCATGATCTTGATCAGGTCGGCGCCGCGCCGCTTGTG
>JBGSBQ010000574.1:0-3096 GCA_041730475.1 Sphingomonadaceae bacterium | reverse complement strand
CCGATCAGGGCCAGCTTTTTCGGCACGGTGCCCAGACGCAAAGCGCCGTCGTTGGACAACACGTTGACTTCGTCAAATGCTGTGCCGGGCAAAGCGCGGGCGTTGGAGCCGGTGGCGATATCCGGCTTGCCGTCCAACTGGTACGCGACATCATAGCCATCAAGTTGAATCACTGGCATGGCGCTTATCCCTGGTCGCCGCCACCCACCGGCAGCACGCTACCGGTGATGTACGACGATTCGCTGGAGGCAAGGAACAGGATGGCGCGCACCTGCTCGTCGATGGTGCCATAACGGTGCATCAGGCTACTGGCCACGGTCTGGTCGATGATGCCCTGATACCACTGCTGCTCCTGCGCGTTCAGCGGCTGTGCATTGCGCGGCACCTTGCGCGGCGGCGCTTCGGTGCCGCCGGTCGCCACCGCGTTGACGCGGATGCCGTTGTGCGCATGTTCCATCGCCAGGCTGGCGGTCAGCGCATTCACGCCGCCCTTGGCGGCCGAATACGGAATCCGGTAGATGCCGCGCGTAGCAACCGACGAGACGTTGACGATCACGCCCTGCTGGCGCGCCACCATCTGCGGCAGCACGGCGCGGCAGCACCACATAGTGGGGAAAAGCGAGCGCCGAATCTCGGCCTCGACCTGCTCGGGCGCATATTCCTGATACGGCTGCACCCAGATCGTGCCGCCAACGTTATTGATTAGCACATCGACGCGGCCATAGGCTGCCAGCGCAATCTCGTTCAATTGCGCTGCACCGTCCCAGGTTTCCAGGTCGCTGCGGGCGACGACGACCATGGCGCCCAGTGCCGCCACTTCGGCCGCGACTTCCTCGACCACGGCGGCGCGGTCAGCCAGCACCAGCTGCGCGCCTTCGGCCGCCAAGGCAAGCGCCACACCACGGCCTATGCCCTGCCCGGCCCCGGTGACGATCACCGCCTGTCCTTCAAAACGACGTGCACTCATGCTGCCACCTCGCTGCTGGCCGAGAATTTCTCGAAATAGAAGTTGGCTGGCTTGACGCCGCATTCATTCAGCCAGCGCCGTACCGCATCGACCATCGGCACCGGACCGCAGAGATACAGGTCGACGTCGCCGCCATTCAGCCAATCGCGTTCAACATGCTGGGTCACATAACCTTTGCGCGGATGGGCGCTGTCGTCCGACGCGACGCAGGTGCGGAAGCTGAATTGCGGATGGTTGGCCGCGATCCGCTGCAAGTGCTCAATCGCCACCAGATCCACATCATTGGTCACGCCGAATACCATGCGCACCGGTTGCCTGAAACCGGCTGCCGCCATCACCTGTAACATCGACAGGAACGGTGCAATGCCGGTGCCGCCAGCCAGCAGCAGCAAGGGCCGCTGCACGTCGCGCAGGTAGAAGCTGCCATAGGGGCCGGAGAACGAAATCGGCTGACCGACCTGCGCATCACGCGACAGAAAGGTGCTCATGCGACCTTCCGGCACGTTGCGCACCACGAACTCGAAGCGGCGCGCACCGGGGGCGGAGCTGAACGAATAGGAGCGCGTCAGCGCCGTACCCGGCACGTCGACATTCACGTACTGGCCGGACAGGAAGCCGACATCGGCGCCCGGCTCCAGCTCAATCGCGAAGCTCAGCGTAGTATCGGACAGGCGCGTGACGGCGGCCAGATTACCGTTATAGCGCGCCACACCGGTCTTGCAGGCGGCCGAGGTGGCCGGAATCCGTACCACGCAGTCCGAGGTCGGCTTCATCTGGCAAGCCAGAATCTGGCGCTGGGCCGCTTCTTCCGGCGTCAGCGCATCCTCGATGTAACTGGCTGCGGGCATATCGTAGCTGCCCGATTCGCACAAGCCACGGCAGGTGCCACAGGCGCCGTCGCGGCAATCGAGCGGGATGTTGACCTTCTGGCGGTAGGCCGCATCGGCCAGCTTTTCATTCTCATTGCATGAGATGAAACGGGTCACGCCATCTTCAAACTGCAAGGCGATGTGGTAGCTCATTGTCGTCTCCCGAAGTTTCGGTTTTAGAGGTGATAAATATCGATTACTTGATGGATGTAATCGTTCTTCAGCACCACGTATTTATTGAGGATCTGCGGGCGCGCGCCGGAAAAATCGATGACGTAGCGCGCCATGCCGAAGTAGCTGTAGTCGGTCTTGTAGCGGTGGCTCAGCGTGTGCCAGTTGAAGCGCACCGTGTAACGGTCACCGTCCTGGCTTTCGATTTCCACATTCGAAACGTTATGGCTGGTGCGGGTATCCGGCATGGTGGCGCTGGAACGCTCGGTCTTGATGCGGAACACGCGGTCTTCCAGTCCCTGACGGGTCGGGTAGTAAATCAGCGAAATTTCGCGCTGCGGATCGGTAACCAGCCGGTCGTCATCATCCCAGGACGGCATCCAGAACTCGGCATCCGGGTGGTAGCACTCCAGCCACTGGTCCCACTGTTCGTCGTCCAGCAGACGGCCTTCGCGATACAGGAAAGCGCAGATTTGATGAATCATGCTGCACCTCCTTCGACTTTCAGCGCGTGCTTCATCACGTCCATCCAGTAGCGGTGCTGAATCGTGTACAGGCCTTCGTCATCGGTCTTGACACCGCTCATGACCGGCTTCAGGCCGATCTCGCGGGCCGCATCATCGGCGCCCTGCACCCAGTGTTTGGAGCCGCGGCACATGTCATTCCATTCCAGCGCGATGCCCTTGTACCCCTGCTGACAGGCGCGGAACTCTTCCAGATCGTCCGGCGTGGCCATGCCACTGACGTTGAAGAAGTCTTCGTACTGACGAATTCGGCTCGACCGCGCGTGATCGCTTTCGCCTTTGGGGGCGATGCAATAGATCGTCACTTCGGTCTTGTCCACCGAGATCGGACGCAGCAAGCGGATCTGCGAGCCAAATTGGTCCATCAGATAGACGTTCGGGTACAGGCACAGGTTGCGTGACTTGCGCAGCATCCAGTCGGCCCGGGCCTCGCCGAATTTCTCGACCCATTCAGGGCGCTTGGCGTACATCGGCCGATCTTCCGGATTCGACCAGTTGGTCCACAGCAGCATGTGACCGTTCTTGAACGAGTAGGAGCCGCCACCTTGTTTGGCCCAGGCGCCGG
>JBGSBQ010000573.1:0-3100 GCA_041730475.1 Sphingomonadaceae bacterium | reverse complement strand
CGCTATTTTTGAGCGTGAAAAGTTAGCGCGAGAATTGCATCGTGCAAGGATATTGTCACAGCACTAGTCCACACGTTAAACACAAGACGCCTCAGTTGAGCCAGACTTAGATCGATTCCTTGATGATGCGTCCTGAGCCCGGCTGTATCGGGCGCGCATTCAGCGGATACAGGCGGGCAAACAAGGCCATCTGCGCTGGCGACGCCTGCAGCGGTTCCTTCATCACCAGCCACAGCACCCCTTCGCTGCAGGGCGGCGTGGTGAGTGAGCCCATGAAGGTGAAGTAATCGCGCCGTGCCGGGATCAGCTCCATCGGATCGAGCACGATGGACGGTGCCATGGTATCCAGTTTTTCCAGCGGCAGATTGTTCCACACGGTCTGGATCACCGGCTGCGGCTTGCCGCGTTCCAGCATCAGCGCCAGCACCGCCAGCTTGCCTTCGCCATCCTTGTGCACCAGGTGCAGCACCATCTCATAGCCCTTGCCATTGATACGTTCTTCCGACGGCCGGTGGAAATGGAACTGGATCAGCTCATACATACGGTTATTGACGGTCAGGAAATTCCCGCCACTCAGCATGACCTGCACCGTATGGCCGTTGTCGGTCACATTGAACGACGATGGCTTGTAGTCAAAGGTGATCTGCTCCAGCTCAACCTTCATGCCATCGCGGATATCGATCGGCGACTGCCGGTTGCCGGTGCTGCACTTGGCCCACTCCGGATTGATGCGGCCCCAGTTGGCCGGGCCGTTCTCGCCTTCATACGACCAGTGGTGGCTGTACACCCGGGGTGCCGCAGCGACCACGGCAGCGGCCTTTTTGGCCTTGGCGGCGGCGGCCACGCGGGCCGCCTGATTAGCGCGCATGATGGCGAGGCGGGCGGCGATCTTGGCCGACAGATCGGCCTCGGCCTGCTCTTCGCGTTCCCGTTCGGACACGCGCGCGCTGCTGCTGGTTTTGGATGAAGACGACGAGGAAGCCGTGGCGGAAGCCGACGCTGGCCGTAACGATTCGCTCGATTTCGGCACACCGGCGATCGAGCCCTTGGTCGACGCGGGAGCAGCCGTATCGTTCGCGCTACTGGCTGTCGCAACGACGACGAGGCAGCAGGCTATCAGGACGGACAATGTACGCATGGGATTCCAGAGATAAGAGATTACCTACTGGTTTACGGATGCACACGGGCAAAACTTGAGGCATGTGGGGCATGCCGGGGGAAATAAACTCGGCAGCGTGACGCCACGCGGCGTCACGCTGGCGCAGAGTTAGCGGCGCAGCATGCGGCGCGCCAGCTTCCAGATGCCACCGAGTGCCATCGGCACCACGGCAATACCGACGCCGAACAACACGATCTCGGTCAGGTGTTCGCGCACGATGGCGATATTGCCGAAGAAGTAGCCGGCCGTCGTCAACAGCAGCACCCAGGTCACGGCGCCGGTGATGTTGTACAGCTGGAAGCGGGTATGCGTCATGTCCGACACGCCAGCCACGAACGGCGCAAAGGTGCGCACCACGGGCACGAAGCGGGCCAGGATGATGGTCTTGCCGCCATGCTTTTCAAAGAAATCATGGGTGCGGCGCAGCGCGTCCTTGTTCAGCCAGCGATAGTCATGCGTAAACACGCGCTGCCCGATCGCCTCGCCGATCCAGTAGTTCAGCGTATTACCGAGAATCGCCGCTGTCGTCAGCAGGAACATCAGCAAGGCCAGATTCATTTCCCCCACCGCGCACAGGGCGCCGGCGATGAACAGCAGCGTATCGCCGG
Source organism: Sphingomonadaceae bacterium (assembly GCA_041730475.1). GTDB lineage: Bacteria > Pseudomonadota > Gammaproteobacteria > Burkholderiales > Burkholderiaceae_D > Rugamonas. The sequence goes on along the minus strand of JBGSBQ010000573.1, from coordinate 1,333 downwards.
GGAAGAAGAACAGCACCACCAAGCCGGTTTCACAGAAGATAATCGCGAACAGCACCGCGTAGACCAGGGTGCCATATTGCTGTATCAGTACTTCCAGAGTCTTGTCGACATGAAGAATCATGCCAAAAAATTGCATTAAGTCCATATCCATCCCATAAAGGTTGCGCCGGAATCATACACCACTCGACCGCTGTCATGTTCGGTATACAATGGACTGACCCAACCATTGAGGAGTCCCCTGATGCAGCTTACCCCAACCTGTCTGGTACTGGCCCTTGCTGCACTCAGCACGGTCCCGGCGCTGGCCGCCGATGCCGCCGCCAAACCGACAGTGAGTGACGTCATCAAGGCCTCCAAGGCGTCCGACTGGCGCCCGCTGGACCCGGACAATACGCTGTACATGGAACTGCCGACTGGGCGCGTGGTTATCGAACTGGCGCCCGCCTTCGCACCGAAGAACATCGCCAACATCAAGACGCTGGTACGCGAGCACTATTTTGACGGCCTCGCCGTGCTGCGCTCGCACGACAATTACGTGGCCCAGTGGGGCGATCCGGCGGAAGATAAGCCTAAATCACTGGGCTCGGCGCTGGAAAAAGTGGCGGGCGAGTTCACCGTACCGATGGCGAACGACCGGCAGTTCGTACGCCAGAAGGATGTCGACGGCTATGCGCCGCAGAGCGGCCATTCGAACGGCTTCCCGGTTGGGCGCGATCCCAAGACCCGCAGCACCTGGCTGGCACACTGCTATGGCATGGTCGGGGTCTCGCGCGGCAATGAAGTTGATAGTGGCAACGGCAGCGGGCTATATGCGGTGACGGGCCACGCACCGCGCCATCTGGACCGCAACATTACCGTGGTGGGCCGGGTGGTGGCCGGCATGCCGCTGCTGTCGTCGCTGCCGCGCGGCACCGAGGTGCTGGGCTTTTACAGCAAACCGGAGCTGTACCTGCCGATCAAGTCAGTGCGGCTGGCGTCGGCAGTGCCGGAGGCCGAGCGCAGCCGGCTGGAAGTCATGCGCACCGAGACCCCGACCTATGCCGCGGTAGTCGAAGCACAGCGTAACCGCTTCAGCAGCTGGGACAGATTCCAGGCCAACCACGTCGACCTGTGCAACGCCCCGATCCCGGTCCGCGAACGCCCCCAATAAGCAGGCCAGCGGCGCGCCCAGCCACCCCCAGCCCAAACCCGGGGTCAAACCCGGCGGGTTTGACCCCAGCTTTACGCCGCTGGGGTAAGCGCGCCACCCCAGTTATAATCGCAGCATGAACGCGCCCGACACATCCCCCCGCACGCCCCGCCCCATCCAGGCCCTGCCCGACCAGCTGATTTC
>JBGSBQ010000572.1:0-3104 GCA_041730475.1 Sphingomonadaceae bacterium | reverse complement strand
ACGGTCGATGGAGCGCAGGTAGGCCGGGTCGTAATGCTTGATCAGCAGTTCTTCAACCAGGGCGGCCATGTCGCCGGCCCGCGCCATCTCTTGCCAGCGTGTGATGTGGTCGCGGCCATGCAGTGGCGTCAGGTGCTCGAGCTGGACGTTCAGTGTTTCCGGGCTGATGGTGAAGTGCGCATAGTCTTCCATCAGCAGCCGGACCCGGTTGGCGCGCGACAGCTGCAGGGAGATGCAGGGTGAGGCACGCATGCGCTCCATCAGTGCTGCCGGTACCCGCAGGTTGCCGACCTTCTTGCTCTCCGATTCGACAAACACCGGCCGCGCAGCATCAAAGCGGCGCAGCCTATCCCAGATGCTGGTCTCGAACGCTTTCTGCGCGGGTTGCGGCTGGCTTGGCAAGTGCCCCAGCACTGAGCCGCGATGCGCTGCCAGCTGCTCCAGATCCAGCACCTGCGCACCGGCCGCATGCAAGGTTTCCAGCAATCGGCTCTTGCCACTGCCGGTGGTGCCGCAGATCACGCGTAAATCCAATTCCGGTGCCTGTTCCAGTGCCGCGTTGACGTGACCGCGGAAGGCTTTGTAGCCACCGTCCAGCTGCACCACCGGCCAGCCGATACGCGCCAGCACATGCGCCAGCGAGCCACTGCGATTGCCGCCGCGCCAGCAGTAAATCAGTGGCGTCCAATCGCGCGGCTTATCCAGCCAGTGTTGTTCGATATGCTGGCCGATGTTCTTGGCCACCAGCGCGGCCCCGATCTTCTTTGCTTCGAATGCATTGACCTGTTTATACAGGGTGCCCACACGTACGCGCTGCGCGTCGTCCAGCACCGGGCAGTTGATGGCGCCGGGCAGGTGATCGAGGGCGTATTCGGACTCGCTGCGCACATCAATGATGGCGTCGAACTGGTCCAGCCGCTGCAGGGCTGCTTCAATACTGAGGACTTCAGGATACTTCATCGTGACTTGATCATTTTCTGCAAAAGCGGCCAGATATTGGCCAGGATGGTGGGATGGGCTGCCGCGGTCGGGTGCAGGCGGTCAGCCTGGAAGAGTTGCGGCTGGTCGGCCACGCCTTCGAGCATGAATGGCACCAGCGGCGCCTTGATCTCCTTGCTCAGCGTAGCGAACATGGCGAAAAATTTGTCGGCGTAGTCGCGCCCATAGTTGGGCGGCATGCGCATGCCGACCAGCAGGACTTTGGCATCGGCTTGTTGTGCGGCGTCGGCCATGGCGCGCAAATTGGCCTGGGCGGCCGCTACCGGCAAGCCGCGCAGACCGTCATTCGCGCCGAGTTCGATGATCACCAGCGCCGGATGGTATTTGCCCAGCAGTGCCGGCAACCGGCTGCGGCCACCGCTGGTGGTTTCACCGCTAACACTGGCGTTGACGATGGTGGCGTCCAGCTTTTGCTCCTTGATGCGCTGCTCCAGCAGCGCGACCCAGCCGGCGCCGCGCGCCAGCCCATATTCGGCCGACAGGCTGTCGCCCAGCACAAGGATGGTTTTTGGTGCAGAATAGGCGCTCGCTGCAAGACACAAGCTTGCCAGCAGCACCAGCAGGTGCTTCAGTTGGTACCGTTGAATCCACAAATTTCGCATGCCTGAATTTCCTGAAAGGTCCACATTGTCTACATCTGCCATCGTTGTCGAGGGGCTGGCCAAACGCGTTGCTGATACCAGCGGCGAACTGACGATCTTGCACCACGTGGATTTTACAGTGCAACAGGCCGAAACGCTCGCCATCGTCGGTGCTTCTGGCTCCGGCAAGTCGACTTTACTGGGCTTGCTGGCCGGTCTCGATACCCCGACCGAAGGGCGGGTGCTGCTCGATGGCTGCGACATCTATGCACTCGATGAGGATGGGCGCGCCGCGCTGCGCAAGGAGAAGCTGGGTTTTGTGTTCCAGTCTTTCCAGTTGCTGGCGCATCTGACAGCGCTGGAAAACGTGATGCTGCCGCTGGAGCTGCGCGGCGTCACGCATGCGCGCGAACAGGCGCAGCAGATGCTTGAGCGAGTCGGGCTGGGCAGTCGCCTGCGGCACTACCCCAAGTACTTGTCCGGTGGCGAGCAGCAGCGGGTGGCGCTGGCGCGCGCCTTCGTCACCCAACCACCGTTACTGTTTGCCGATGAGCCCACGGGCAGCCTCGATGCCGCCACAGGTGAGGCGGTCATCCGCCTGATGTTCGACCTGAATCGCGAGCACGGTTCCACGCTGGTGCTGGTGACGCATGATCACGGCATTGCCGAGCGCTGCGGCCGCACCATCACGATCGCGGCCGGGCGGCTGGTCTAATGCCCGTGGTGCTGCACCATGCGGTTCAGCGCCACGCGGATCGCTGGTATCAGTTCACCGGCCGTAACCCCGATCGGCCCGGTGCCGTCGCTGACCAGTACATCGGCCGCCATGCCGTGCAACCAGACTGCCGCCAGCGCCGCTTCCCAGCGCGGCCAGCCCTGCGCCAGCAACGCGCCACATAAGCCTGACAGCACATCCCCGGTGCCGGCGGTTGCCAGGGCGGCATTGCCGCTGGTGTTGATGACGGCATCGCCATCGGGCGCGGCGATCACCGTGCCGGAACCTTTCAGTACCACGATGGCACTCAGCAAGGCGGCCAGCTGCCGCGCCGCACCAACCCGGTCGGCCTGCACCTCGGCGATCGAGATCCCCAGCAAGCGCGCCGCTTCCAGCGGGTGCGGCGTCAGCACCGAGGACGCTGGACGATGGGCCAGGGCAGTTTGCAGCACCGGATCGCTGGCCAGCAGGTTCAGCGCGTCGGCATCGGCCAGCAGCAGGCTGTCGCTGGCGATGGCGCGCACCAGCAAGTCCAGCGCGTTCTGTGCGTGACCGAGGCCGGGGCCGATGACCAGCACGGCACTATTGAAATCGACATCGCTGGCCAGCCGGCACATCAATTCAGCGTGCTGGCTGTCATAGGCCGGCGCCTGCTCTGAAAACAGGGCGTAGACCTTGCCGGCACCGCTATACAAGGCGGCGCGCGCCGCCAAGATGGGAGCGCCGCCCATGCCATGCGCGCCGCCGATCACGGCGACATTGCCATAACTGCCTTTGTGGCTGTTATGGCGCCGTGCGCGCAGATGGCG
>JBGSBQ010000571.1:0-3106 GCA_041730475.1 Sphingomonadaceae bacterium | reverse complement strand
GGTTGAGCCGGCCATTTTGCAGAACGAAGACATTAATCATGGGACCCCTCAGCCGACTTGGAAACAGCCGCAAGTGTACCCGCAAAGCCCCTGCCGAGGCCAGCCTGCAGCGCGGTTTTCCGGCTAGCGGGTCGCTTTTTCTATCATTTTATCCGTGGCGGACTGGGGCGCCGCCTCGGCCGGGTCCGGCTTCGGCACACGCGGCGCTTCGATGCCCCGCGTATCGAGCGAGCGCACCACGGTGCTGGTCGGGTTGCTGGCAGCGCAATCGACATCGGACAACACCGTCTTGCCGTTGATCTGGCACTTGCGCAGCACATTGCCGGGCAGCGGCGCGGGCGCCACGGCGCTGGTGGCACTGGTGGCACTGTCGGCAGCACTGGCCGCGGCCGGTGCGGCACGCTTGCCGAGCAGCTGATTGGCCATATCAGTGAAGTAATTGTGCTCGTGGCGCATCGACATCAGCGCCGCCATCGCGATGGCGGCCAGCGAGGCCATAACGATGGCCACCTGGATCAGGCTGATGCCGCGCTGGCGCTTGTCAGGTTCACACATACGCTCTCCCGCTAATGGTCAGGGCAATTCCGCCGACCCCATGCGCCTGAGGATGACCCCGGTGCGCCGGGCCAGATAGCCGGAATCGCGATGTTTATCGAAGAAGCGCGGATTGGGCAACATCACCGCCAGCTTGGCAGCCTGCGCAGCGCCCAGATTGGCCGCACTGACACCATAATAATGCCGCGCTGCCGCCTCGGCACCAAAAATCCCGCTGCCAAATTCCACCACATTCAGATAGATCTCGAAGATGCGCTGCTTGTCCATCAGCGTCTCCAGCATATAGGTGATGATCAGCTCCTGGCCCTTGCGCACATAGCTGCGCGAACCGGACAGGAACAGATTCTTGGCCAACTGCTGCGTAATGGTCGAGCCACCCGACACGACTTTATGCTTCTTGCTGTTCTTCTCGTAAGCCCGCTGCAACGCGTCCCAGTCCACGCCATCATGCTCGGAAAAATTGCCATCTTCCGAAGCAATGATGGCGCGCTTGAGGTTGTTCGAGATCCGGTTATACGGCACCCACTGCTGCTGGATGTTAGCCTTGGGATTCTTTTCGCGCAAAGCCGATTGCTGCTCGCGCATAAAGCTGGTCGAGCCGGGATTGTGATCGACCCACCACCACACTTGCAGGAAGAAATACAGCTGCACCGCCAGTACCAGCAACAGCGGAATCAGGAACAGCCATTTGACCCAGCGGAAACGACCGGCAGCACTCATAGCCGGGTCCGCATTGCTTGCAGCACGCTGGCCGTGGCCGGATGCACGCCACGCCAGACGGCGAACGCTTCGGCCGCCTGCTCGACCAGCATGCCGAGGCCATCACGCACTTGTGCGCCATGTTGGGCGGCAAATTGCAGGAACACGGTAGGCTCCTTGCCATACATCATGTCCAGCGCCAGTGCGCCGGGCGCGAACACGCTGGACGGCACCGCTGGCAAGTCGGCCTGCAAGCTGGCTGACGTGGCATTGATGATGACGTCGAAGGCGCCACTGATCTGTTCATAACCGCAGGCCGCCACCACGCCGTCGCCGCCGAGCGCAGCAAACTGCGCCGCCAGCGCCTCGGCCGTCGCCACCGTGCGGTTAGCGATCAGCAACTGGGCCGGGCGATGTTCGAGGATGGGCAGCACCACGCCGCGCGCCGCGCCGCCCGCGCCCAGCAGCAGCACCCGCTTGCCGGTCAGCGTCACGCCGGCATTCTGGACGATATCGGCCACCAGCCCGGCGCCATCGGTGTTGTCGCCGATGATGCCATCGGCGGTGAAGTGCAGCGTATTCACAGCGCCGGCCGCCTGCGCCCGTATCGTCAGCGCGTTGGCGACTTTCACCGCGTCCAGCTTGAACGGCACGGTGACATTCGCGCCCTTGCCGCCCTCGGCGATGAAGGCCTGGACGGCGGCGGCAAAGCCGTCGAGCGGCGCCAGCCGCTTCTCATAGTTCAGTTGCTGGCCGGTCTGGGCCGCAAAGGCGGCGTGGATGTCCGGTGATTTGGAGTGGGCAATCGGATTGCCGAAGACGCAGTAACGATCCATGGTGCTTAGTGGCTCCCGCCGAGATTGGCTTCCATCTTGTCTTCCCGGGTAAATTTGAAACGGGTGATGATGACCCACAGGTCATCTTTTTCGTTCGACAGCATCTTCGGCGGGAAGCGCCCGAACGGCGCCGCGCGGCGCACAATTTCCAGCGCCTTGGCGTCCAGCGCCGCATTGCCGGAGCTGCGCTCGACGTGCGGGCCGCCGTCCTTCATGTAGATGGTGCCGTCTTGAAATACGGGGATGTACACGACCAGCTCGCCGTACATCTTGCGGCCGTTATTTTGTGGGAAATTCAGCGTGCCGATATCTTCGATGCGCTTCTGCATCGTCTTGTAATAATCGGCGTAGCCCACTTCGCGCGTGCTGGGGGTGATATAGGTTTTCTTGGGCCGCTTGTTCTGGTCGTCGATGGTTTCGCTGATTTCGGCCGACATGCGGGCGATCGCCTTGCTGGTTTCCAGCAGGTCGGAACCGCTGGCAAGCGGATCGGGCTTGGCTTTTTCGGTGATGGCCGGGGCGCAGAACGGGGTCGGCGCAGCGTCCTGCGTCAGCAGGTTTTTCTCGCGTGCTTCCAGTTCGGCGATGCGGCGCTTGGTGGCCTTGACACTGTCGCCCGTTTCCATCTTGCGCATATCAGGCAAGGGCGACTTGGCGCGGCCCTTGTCGGCATTGCCGCCACCGTCGAGGTTGGCTTGCGCCAGCGCCTCGGCCTTCAGCGGCGCCTTGGCGTGCTTGGCGTTGACCAGTATCACTTCCAGGCCGGGATCGGTAGGCTGGATCTTCACGGGCGCCGGAGCGATGAAATTCACCGCCAGCAAAACGCCGTGCGCCAGCACGGAAATGCCGCTGGCGAGATACAGGAACCGGTTTTCTTGGAAAGACTTCACGCGTGGCCAGACTAACTGAAAGAGTGGGCTGATTTTACGTCAAAGCGAACGGGCTGCGGCGGCATTTCACCCAAGGGCGCAGAGCCGGGGTCAGACCCTGATGCCGCTCAGTTAAAGTGCCGCAAC
>JBGSBQ010000570.1:0-3110 GCA_041730475.1 Sphingomonadaceae bacterium | reverse complement strand
GCCGGTTATCCGGCGCCAGCGGCAAGGCGATCAGGCTGGAATCGTCCAGCTTGCCATACCGGATCGCCATATCGACCGGCTGCCGGTACATATCCGACAGCCGGTCCGCTACGCTCAGCTGGAAGCTGATTTGCGGATATTGCAGTTGGAACTGGTCCAGCCAGCCAACCAGCAAATTGCGTCCCAGGTCGGATGGCATGGAAATCTTCAGCGTGCCGCTGAAGGTCTGCTTGTCCTGCATCAGCGCATCATGGCCCTCCTTCAACAGCCGCAATGCCTCGCGCGCATGGCGCAGATACTGCTCGCCCTCCTCCGTCAGGCGCAGCGAGCGGGTGGTGCGAACAAACAGCCGCAGCCCCAGTTCGCCTTCCAGCCGCTTGACGGCGGCACTGGCCAGCGCTGGCGATACCTCGAGTTCGCGGGCCGCCGCCGACAAACTGCCGCGGTCGGCGGTCCGCACAAATACGGTCAAATCATCAAGACGCAGCAATTTTCAGCATTCCTTTGAAAGTGTTTCGCGATCTGGCCACTTTTTCTTCTCCAGCAAATAAATCATGATACGCCCATCTACCCACTTCCGGAGTCCCCCTATGAAAGCCATCGCCTACCGCACCTCCCTGCCGATTACCGAGGCCGACGCCCTGATCGATGTCGAACTGCCCGCGCCGCAGGTCAGCGGCCGCGACCTGCTGGTCGAGGTGCGTGCCGTTTCGGTCAATCCCGTCGATACCAAAATCCGCAGGAATGTTGCCCCGGCTGAAGGCGAACAGCGCGTGCTGGGCTGGGATGCGGCCGGCGTCGTCAAGGCCGTGGGCCCGGACGTGACGTTGTTCCAGCCGGGCGATGAAGTCTGGTATGCCGGCGCGCTGAACCGTCCCGGCACCAATAGCGAACTGCATCTGGTCGACGAGCGTGTGGTCGGCTACAAACCGCGCACGCTGGATTTCGCCCATGCCGCCGCCTTGCCGCTGACGGCCATCACGGCCTGGGAACTGCTGTTCGACCGTCTGGAAGTCAGCCGCGACAAGAGCATCGCCCATCAGTCGCTGCTGGTGATCGGCGCGGCCGGTGGGGTCGGCTCGGTGCTGGTGCAACTGGCACGTCAACTGACGGGGCTGACCATCATCGCCACGGCCTCGCGTCCGGACACGGCAGAATGGGTGCGGCAACTGGGCGCCCACCATGTGATCGACCACAGCAAACCACTCAACGAAGAAATCGCCCGCCTCGGCCTGCCGCCGGTGACCTATGTCGCCAGCCTGAACCAGTCCGAACAACACTGGTCGGCCATTGCCGAACTGGTCGCACCGCAAGGCAAGGTGGCGTTGATCGACGACCCGGCGACCATCAACGTCAGCCTGCTCAAGCGCAAGAGCGTCTCGCTGCACTGGGAATTCATGTTCACCCGTTCCATGTTCGAAACGGCCGACATGCAACAGCAGCATCAGTTGTTGAATGACGTGGCGCAACTGGTCGACAGTGGCGTCATCAAGACCACGCTGGCGGAACGCTTCGGCACCATCAATGCCAGCAACCTGACGCGCGCCCATGCGCTGCTGGAGAGCAATCGCGCCAAGGGCAAGATCGTGCTGGAAGGGTTCTGAGTCAGAGCGGGGTCGCTGCCTGCGGGCTGGCTGCCTGCCCGCTGGCGGCCCGCTCGCGTAGCTGTTCCGCCTGCAGCAAGGCGAGCGCCCGGTTGTCATGCGCATCGACCTCCTCCAGCAGCATGGCCGCCAGTTCGCAACTCTCTTCCAGCATGCTGAGGAACAGTTTCTGGCGCCGCTGCATGGCGTCAGACGCGTAGCCAAGTTGCGCCAGCCGCGTCGCCACATCGATGCAATAGCTGCGCAGCTCCCACATGGCGCTGCGGGTGCTGCTGATGTCGGCCCGCAGGCAACGGTCCATGTCGATCATCTCGGTGCGTCTGCCGGCGTCATGCCCCAGGCTGCGCACCACCGGCAGCCAGCGCGAAAACTTGGCGCGTATTATTTCCATCCGCGCAATCTTCACATCCAGCATGCGACAGTAGTACCAGCATAACCACCAGACCGGCAACCGCACCAGAAAGCGCGGCAGCCCGGCTTCCAGCAGGCGCCGCTCCAGCTTGCGCACGGTCATCAGTAGGCGTTCTAGGTTATGACTAACAGGAAGAAAAGCCATGGCCATCGCTCCGTTCAGCACGAGAAAAAACCAGCGCTTACAGTAACAAAAGCCCATGGAAGATGGGATGCAAGGAGCAGCCGGATTGATGCACCTTAAACTATCAATCGATTCCGCGTGGCGCGCAACCGACACAGCAGCGTGCAGGCTCAGGGACGTGGCACGGGCGCCGTCGGCACGGCCGGTGCAGACAGTTGAATCACCACCGGCGGCGGTGCTGGCGGCTTGGGCGCGGCATTGTTCAATACAAAAGTCATGACCGTGATGGCAGCGATGCCCATGCCAACACCGATGCCGACTATCCAGCGTACCGTGGTGGCGTTCAACTCCTGCATCCGGGCGCCGAACTCGTGCAGATCAGCTTTGGTCACCATCTGCTCCAGGCGCGACTCGATCCGCGCCAGCCGTTCGCGCGTCTCGACGGCAAACTCCTCCAGTTTTTCGACCCGGTTTTCCATAGACTGAGTCTAGGCGCAAGCCCCGTCCCCCGCAAGCAAGCCCGGCGCTAGCGCAGGGCCGTCAGGGCCGACGCCAGCACCATGCTGGCAATCGCCAGCCACTGCGTCAGGTTCAGGTGCTCGCCCAGCACCAGCATGCCAGCGATCGCGCCGACCGCCGGGGCAGTGCTGCTCAGCATGCCGAAGGCACGCTGCGACAGGCCGCGCAGCGCCAGCATTTCCAGCGAGTACGGCACCGCGCTGGACAGCACGGCGATCGCCAGGCCGGTCAGCATGAACGACGGCGTCAGCAGGCTGGCACCGGCATACGAAATCCCGATCGGCACAATCAGCAGCGCCGCCGCCAGCATGCCCCAGGCCACCACGCCAGCCCCGCCCTGCTGCGCTGAAACACGCTTGCCGAACACGATATAGGTGCCCCAGCAGGCTGCCGCCCCCAGCGCATACGCGCCCCCGCCCGGATCGAGCTGGTCTGGTGCATTGCGCAGTGGC
>JBGSBQ010000569.1:0-3119 GCA_041730475.1 Sphingomonadaceae bacterium | reverse complement strand
AAACCTAAGTGTTAAGGTAAAGTAATGTACTTGTGCTACATACCATAAGAACTGTTCACAAGTCTTGTTTTAGAGAACCACGAAGGGTTATTATTAATTCGATTGGCAGACCTGACCCCGGTTAGGGGTTGACGGATAGTGGAGCAGCTTGTATTATCTTGCTTCTTCGGAGTGTAGCGCAGCCCGGTAGCGCACCTGGTTTGGGACCAGGGGGTCCAAGGTTCGAATCCTTGTACTCCGACCAAAATTTAAAAGCCCCGTTTGACGGCAACGTCAAACGGGGCTTTTTCCATTGGCGCCCGCTTAGCCGGCGCGCTTGGCGGCGATGGCGTTGCCGGCACGGCTGGCGCCTTTGCGGCCGAGGAATTGCGCGATGAACTGGCCGGCATCGACCACGATGTCCAGATCGACGCCAGTCTCGATGCCCAGTCCCTGCATCAGGTACAGCACGTCCTCGGTGGCGACGTTGCCGGTCGCGCCCTTGGCGTAGGGGCAGCCGCCCAGCCCCGACACCGACGAGTGGTAAATCGCAATCCCGACTTCCAGACTGGCGTAGATATTGGCCAGCGCCTGACCGTAGGTGTCGTGGAAGTGACCGGACAGACCGTCGATGCGGAATTCACGGATCGCCCGTTCCATCACGGCCTGCGTCTTGCGCGGCGTGGCGACGCCGATGGTGTCGGCGATGTCGATTTCGTCGCAACCGAGGTCGCGCATGCGGCCCACCACGTCGGCCACCGCGTCCAGCGGCACTTCGCCCTGATACGGGCAGCCAAAGGCGCAGCTGATGCTGCCGCGCAGGCGCAGCCCATGGTCCTTGGCGGCCTTGGCGACGCTCTCGAAGCGGGCGATCGATTCGGCGATCGAGCAGTTGATGTTCTTTTGCGAGAACGCTTCCGAGGCCGAACCGAAGATCACCACTTCGTTGGCCTGCGCTGCCAGCGCCGCTTCGAAGCCCTGCATGTTGGGCGTCAGCGCCGAGTAAATCACGCCCGGACGGCGCTCGATGGCGGCCATCACCTCTTTGCTGGTGGCCATTTGCGGCACCCATTTCGGCGACACGAACGATGCCGCTTCGATATTGGCGAAACCGGCGCTGGTGAGACGGTTCACCAGCTCGATCTTGACGTCGGCCGGGACGTTTTCTTTTTCGTTCTGCAGGCCGTCACGCGGGCCGACTTCGACGATTTTGACTTGCTTCGGTAAGCTGCTCATTTCAATACCCCAGGTTGCGGTCGACGATGCCGTCGACCAGATGACCGTCTTCGATCTTGCGGATTTTTTCTGCGATCTGCTGCACACTTTCCTGGCGCAGCGTCAGCGCCGAAATGTGCGGCGTGATGGTGATGCACGGCTCCTGCCAGAACGGGTGCTGCGCCGGCAGCGGTTCGTTGCGGAACACGTCCAGCGTGGCGGCGGTGATATGGCCGGAGCGTATCAGCGTCAGCAGGTCCGGCTCGGCCACATGAGCGCCGCGCGCCACGTTGATCAGGTAGGCGCCAGCGGGCAGCTTGCTCATATTGGTGCGGTCGACCAGATTGCTGGTATCGGGCGTCAGCGGCAGCATGCAGACCAGCACCCGACTGCCGCGCAGGAAGGTATCCAGCCCGTCCTTGCCGTGAAAGGTCTGCACGCCCTCCATGACTTTTTCGGTACGGCTCCAGCCGCGCAGCGGAAAGCCGAACGGCGCCAGCGCCTGCAGCACGCGCGTGCCCAGTACGCCCATGCCAAGCACGCCGATGCTGAATTCCGATCGCTCGTGTACCGGCAAGGGTGCCCACACGCCAGCCCGCGCCTGCGCTTCGTATTCGTCGAAGCGGCGGAAATAGCGCAGCACCGCATGGGTGACGTATTCGGCCATTTGCAGCCCCATGCCGGCGTCGTCGAGGCGGATGATGGGCACATGGCGCGGCAGCGCGTCGCCGAACTTCAGCAGCGCATCGACGCCAGCGCCGGTGTTGAAGATGGCCTTGACATCGGCCAGTTCCGGCAGCATGGCTTCCGGCGGCGACCACACCACGGCGTAGTCGCAGGGACGGGTCTTCTCGCCCGCATGCCAGATTTCGAATTCCGCTTCCGGCAGGTAGCGCCGGAAGTCCTGGATCCACGGTTCGGTCTTGCCGTCCGCGCGATGAAGCAGTATGCGCATGCTGGTTTCCTTATGCGGCAGCTGTGAAGGCCAGCAGCGGCGCGCCATCGCTGACCTGATCGCCGACGTTGTACAGGATGTCTTCCACCAGGCCGTCGTACGGCGCGGCGATGGTGTGTTCCATCTTCATTGCCTCCATGATGACCAGCGGTTCGCCTTTTTTCACCTGCTGGCCTTTGTTGGCCAGCACCGCGACCACCTTGCCCGGCATCGGCGCGGTCAGGCGTCCGCCTTCGGCTTCCGACTCGCCGGCATGCGCCATCGGGTCGTTGTAGTGCAGCGGATAGTGGCAGCCGTTGGTGAAGACGTGGAACATCTCGCCATCGCGCCGCACCGTGCCGTGTACGGCGTTGTCACCCAGCTTGATGCTGTAGTCGCTGCCCTGCTGCGACATCAGGCTCAGGACCGCAGCTTCTGCGCCGGATTGCGCGAACAGCCAGTCCTGTGAGCGGTAGGTGATGGCCACGTCGTAGCTCTTGGCCGGCAGCGTGGCAGAAAATTCGTCGCTGAACGACAGCTGGCGCAGATAGGAGCGGTTCATGCGCCAGCCCAGCGCCTGACCCCACGGGTCGGCTGCGTTGGTGCCCGATTGTGCTGCGGAAGCTTGTTTTTCTGCTTCGATCAGGGCTACCGCCGCCAGCGCCATGGCCGTTTCTGGTACGGCTTGCGCGGCCGGGAATAGCGCCGCGTGATGGCGTTCGATCAGGCCCGTATCCAGATCGGCGCTGGAGAAGGCTTCGCCCTCCACCAGACGCTTGAGGAAGGCGATGTTGGTCGCCAGCCCGACGATCTTGTATTGGGCCAGCGCTTGCGCCATGCGCGCCAGCGCCTGTTTGCGGTCGGCGCCCCAGACGATCAGTTTGGCGATCATCGGATCGTAGTAAGGCGAAATCGCATCGCCACTGCGCACCCCGGAATCGACCCGCACGGCGGCCGGCTGGGTAGCGCTGCCACCGAGCTCGAAAGCGAC
>JBGSBQ010000568.1:0-3132 GCA_041730475.1 Sphingomonadaceae bacterium | reverse complement strand
CTGCTCAACTGATCGACGGAATCGCCCTCTCCCAAAAACTGCGCGGTGAAATTGCTGCGCGCGCGGCTGCCCTGACCGCCAAGGGCAATCAACCCGGCCTGGCCGTCATCCTGGTCGGCGAAGATCCGGCCAGCCAGGTCTATGTGCGCAACAAGGTCAAGGCCTGCGGCGACGTCGGCTTCCATTCGGTGCTGGAAAAGTATGAGGCCGATCTGCCGGAAGCGGCGCTGCTGGCACGTATTGCTGCGCTGAACAATGATCCGGCCATTCATGGCATCCTGGTGCAAATGCCATTGCCCAAGCACATCAATCCGCACAAGGTCATCGAAGCGATTTCGACCACCAAGGATGTGGACGGCTATTCGGTGCTGAGCGCCGGTGAGCTGATGACGGGCCTGGAAGGCTTCCGCCCTTGCACCCCTTATGGCTGCATGAAGCTGATCGAGTCGACCGGCGTCGATCTGCGCGGCAAGCATGCGGTCGTCATCGGCCGCAGCAATACCGTCGGCAAGCCGATGGCGCTGCTGCTCTTGCAAGCCAATGCCACCGTCACCATCTGCCATAGCGCGACGCCGGATCTGGGCCTGTACACCCGTCAGGCTGATGTGGTGGTAGCCGCTGTCGGCCGCCGCAACACGCTGACGGCTGACATGGTCAAGCCGGGCGCGATCGTCATTGACGTCGGCATGAACCGCGATGACGCGGGCAAGCTGTGCGGCGATGTTGATTTCGCGGCCATCAAGGACGTGGCGTCGCACATCACGCCGGTGCCAGGTGGCGTCGGTCCGATGACGATTACTATGCTGTTGATGAACACCGTGGAAGCGGCTGAGCGTATTTAAGCGAACCGCGAGTTGCAGGCGGGATTCCATGCTCTCGCGCTGAGCGAAGGAGGTATGGGTTCCCGCCTGCGCGGGAACGACGCTTGCAAGGTGCGGATGCCGCAACCACTGCCCGACCACTATTACGGATAACTGGAATAACGATGACTATTGACGCTACCAACCCCTTGCTCGACTTCTCCGGCCTGCCACGCTTTGATGCCATCCAGCCCGAGCATGTCACGCCGGCGATCGACGCGCTGCTGGCGCAATGCCTCGCCGTGGTCGCCACGCTGGAAGCCCCGGCGGACGCTGTCAGCTGGGACAATTTCGTCGCGCCGCTGGAAAATGCGACCGAGTTGCTGGGGCGCGCCTGGGGCATCGTCAGTCATCTGAATAACGTGGTCGATACGCCCGAACTGCGGGCCGTCTACAACGATAACCAGCCGAAAGTGACTGAGTTCTGGACCGCCGTGGCCCAGAACGAGGCGCTGTTCGGCAAGTACAAGGCGCTGCGCGCGTCGGCCGAGTTCAGCACGCTGGCGCCGGCCCGCCAGCGCATCATCGACAACGCCGTGCGCGATTTCCGCATGGGCGGCGCCGAGCTGCCGGCTGATCAAAAGGAACGCTTCGCCGCAATCCAGGAAGAGCACGCCGCTACCTCGACCCGTTTCTCGGAAAACGTGCTCGACGCTACCAATGACTATAAACTGCTGGTCGAAGACGAAGCGGAACTGGCCGGCGTGCCGGACGACGTCAAGCAGGCGGCCCGCGCCGCCGCCGAGAAAGATGGCAAGAGCGGTTTCCAGTTCACGCTGCACTTCCCGTCCTACTTCCCTATCCTGCAATTCGCCGATAACCGCGCGCTGCGCGAAACCGTGTACCGCGCCAACGCCACCAAGGCGTCCGAGCAGGGCGACGTGTTCAGCAAGAAGGAAGACTGGGACAATACCCAGAACATCGTCACGCTGCTGAAGCTGCGCCGCGAGGAAGCCCAGCTGCTCGGCTATAACAACTTCGCCGAAGTCTCGCTGGTGCCGAAGATGGCCAAGTCGCCAGAAGAAGTGATCGCCTTCCTCGAAGACCTGGCCCAGCGCGCGCGCCCGTTCGCGCAGCAGGACCTGGCCGAGCTGCAACAGTTCGCAAAGGATGAACTCGGCATCGATGAACTGAAGGCCTGGGACATGCCCTATGCCTCTGAGAAATTGCAGGAGCGTCGCTATGCATTTTCGGCTCAGGAAGTGAAACAATACTTCCCGGAACACAAAGTGATCGATGGCCTGTTCCGCCTGATTCAGAACCTGTTCCACGTCGAGATCAAGACCGACAGCGCACCGGTCTGGCATGCGGACGTGCGTTTCTTCCGCATCGAACGCGCCGGCCAGCTGATCGGCCAGTTCTACCTCGACCTGTACGCGCGCGCCGGCAAAAGTGGTGGCGCGTGGATGGACGATGCCCGTGGACGCCGGGTCGACCAGCAACGCGGCCTGCAAACGCCGGTCGCCTATCTGACCTGCAACTTCACCGAACCCGCCGTGGTCGATGGCGTGACCAAGCCTTCGCTGTTCACCCATGATGAAGTGACCACGCTGTTCCACGAATTCGGTCATGGCCTGCACCATATGCTGACCCAGGTGGATGAGCTGGGCGTGTCCGGCATCGCCGGCGTCGAATGGGATGCGGTGGAACTGCCGTCGCAGTTCATGGAAAACTTCTGCTGGGAATGGGAAGTGCTGGAGCACATGACGGCCCACGTCGTCAGCGGCGAGCCGCTGCCGCGTGCGCTGTACGACAAGATGCTGGCCGCCAAGAACTACCAGTCCGGACTGCAGACGCTGCGTCAGGTCGAGTTCTCGCTGCTCGATATGCGCTTGCACCACGACTATGATCCGAATGGCACGCAGTCGGTGCAGCAACTGATCGACGCCGTGCGCCAGCAATTCTCGCTGGTGATACCGCCCGCCTTCAACCGCTTCCAGAATTCCTTCGGCCACATCTTTGCCGGCGGCTATGCGGCTGGCTATTACAGCTACAAGTGGGCCGAAGTGCTGTCGGCCGATGCCTATGCGGCCTTCGAGGAAGCGCAAGCGCTGGGACCGGCTGCCGTGGCAGCCACCGGCCAGCGCTATCTGCAGGAAATCCTGTCGGTCGGCGGTTCACGCCCGGCGCTGGAATCGTTCAAGGCCTTCCGTGGGCGCGAACCTTCGGTGGATGCTTTGCTGCGGCATAGCGGTATGGTGGCGGGGTAAGGCGTTAGAACCAAACCCGCCTGTCCTGATGGGCAGATCTCGCCTCGCGGCTTCGCTTGGTG
>JBGSBQ010000567.1:0-3135 GCA_041730475.1 Sphingomonadaceae bacterium | reverse complement strand
AGCGGCGTGTGCGGCAGCACCAGCTCCACCCTGGTGGCGAAGTTTTACAGCACCACAATCGCATCGGCACCCGAGTAAATCAGCTGGTGTTGCAGTTAGCGCGGCGTGTACAGCGGATTGACGTTGACCACCGTGTAGCCGGCGCGCAGGATGGCGGCCATGGCGACCGGATATTGCAGCACATTCGGCAGCATGATGGCGACGCGCGCGCCCTGCTTCAGGCCCTTGCCTTGCAGCCAGGCGCCGAACCGCGCCGACAACTGGTCCAACTCGCCGTAGGTCAGGAATTTGTCCATGCAGACGTAAGCATTGCGATCGGAAAACTTGCGGAACGCCTCTTCCAGCAAATGCGTCACCGAGCGGTACTGCGTGCTGTCGATTTCCGCAGGGACGCCTTCAGGGTATGACTTCAGCCAAATTTTTTCCATCTTATGCCTCATCTTTCAGGGTATTCAAATTCATTCCTCCGCAAACAAAAAACCGCCTGACGGGCAGGCGGTGCAGCCGGTCCGACCGGCTGTGCTTATGCGGCCTTTTTCGCGCTGGGTTCCTCGTCGCGTAACACGCGGCGCAGGATTTTGCCCACATTGGTCTTCGGTAGTTCCTCGCGGAACTCAATATATTTCGGCTTTTTATAGCCCGTCAGCTGTTCCTTGCAATAGCTCATCAGCTGCTCACTGGTCAGGGTCGGGTCCTTGCGCACTACAAACACCTTGACGGCCTCGCCCGAGTAATCATCCGGCACGCCGATGCACGCGCATTCCAGCACGCCCGGATGCTGGGCAATCACGCCTTCCAGCTCGTTCGGATAGACGTTGAAGCCGGACACCAGAATCATGTCTTTCTTGCGGTCGACGATCTTCACATAGCCGCGCTCGTCCATAACACCGACGTCACCTGACTTGAAGTAACCGTCGGCCGTCATCACGCGCGCCGTTTCGTCCGGGCGGTTCCAGTAACCGGCCATCACTTGCGGGCCACGGATGGCGATCTCACCCGGCTGCCCCAGCGGCAGCTCCTTGCCGTCGTCATCCAGGATGGCAATATCGGTCGATGGCACCGGCAGACCGATGGTGGCCGAGAAGGCGGTGCTGTCGGCGCGGTTACAGGTCGCCACCGGCGACGTTTCCGACAGGCCGTAGTCTTCGATGATCGAGACCCCGGTCAGCTTCAGCCATTTATCGTTGACGGCCTGCTGCACCGCCATGCCGCCGCCATTGGCGATCTTCAGGCCGGAGAAGTCCAGCTTGCCAAAATCAGGGTGATTCGCCAGCGCGTTGTACAGCGTATTCACGGCCGGCAGCATATTGAATTTGTACTTGCCGAGTTCCTTGATGAAGCCACCGATGTCGCGCGGATTCGGAATCAGGATATTCAGCGCGCCGACCCGGATGCCCCACATGGCGCAGGCCGTCAGCGCGAAGATGTGATACAGCGGCAAGGCGCAGACGATGGTGATCTGCTCGCCTTTCAGCGCTTCACCCAGTGCCGGCGCCGACCACGCTTCGCTTTGCAGCACGTTGGCGATGACATTGCTGTGCACCAGCGTCGCGCCCTTGGACACGCCCGTGGTGCCGCCCGTATATTGCAGGAAAGCCGGGTCCTGATGTTTCAGCTCGACCGGGGTTAGCTTCATGTGCCCGCCCTGCGCCAGCGCATCCTTGAAGCGCACCGCATTCGGCAGCGAGAACGGCGGCACCATCTTCTTGACCTTGCGCACCACGAAGTTGACCAGCAGGCCTTTGACGCCGCCCAGCATTTCACCCATGCTGGCGACCACGATATGCTTGACGGCCGTGCGCGGCAGTACCTGCTCCAGCGTGGTGGCAAAATTTTCCAGGATCAGGATGGCTTCGCTGCCCGAGTCGTTCAGCTGGTGTTCCAGTTCGCGCGGGGTGTACAGCGGATTGACGTTGACGACGGTATAGCCCGCGCGCAGGATGGCGGCGATGGCGATCGGGTATTGCAGC
Organism: Sphingomonadaceae bacterium; assembly: GCA_041730475.1. Classification (GTDB taxonomy): domain Bacteria; phylum Pseudomonadota; class Gammaproteobacteria; order Burkholderiales; family Burkholderiaceae_D; genus Rugamonas. The sequence continues at coordinate 1,165 of JBGSBQ010000567.1, read as the reverse complement.
ACGTTCGGCATCATGACCGCCACGCGCGCGCCCTTTTTCAGACCACGGCTTTGCAGCCAGGCACCGAGCCGCTTGGAATAGTTATCCAGCTCGCGGTAGGTCAGGAATTTATCCATGCAGACGAAGGCATTACGGTCTGCAAACTTATGAAACGATTCTTCCAGCAACTGCACCAGCGAACGATATTGATTGGGGTCAATTTCGGTCGGTACGCCGGGGGGATACGACTTCAACCAGATTTTTTCCATCCTGTGCCTCGTGTCTCGAATTTTTATCGTTGTAAAGTCCGGCGCACAGTGCCGGGGACGGTCTGAGGTGCTGCGTCTATGCGAGCATCCTAAGCCTACTTAACCCGATGCTATCGGTGCACAGGCTGGGACGCAAGCGCATTTAACCATATTTGAGCAAGCCCTCTAGCGGCTTTTTCTTGTGCATTGCAGCATCAATGCGCTACTTCCTGCCCCGCCGCAGCGTCCGGCAAGCGCTCCACACTGACTATTGCGGGTCGGCCCAGTTGGTGCAGCTGCTGCTGACGCTGGGCCAAGTCCAGCGCAGCCATTTTTTGCACCGCAGCATAAAATCGCACGAACGTGCTTTCCTGTTGCATCAAGTTGCGGAACGCGGGCAGGTAATCGTGGTATGCGCCCACCGCACTCAGGTGCGCGTTGTTGAGCGGTTCGGCAAACCAGCGGTCGTAGCCGGCATAACCGCCCCAGCCTTCCTTCAGTTTCAGGTAGTCCGCCTTCAGGTGGGCAAAGATGCGCGCCTTGTCGTCGCGCTTGCGGCGATCGCTGGTTTTGCGGGCATAGGCATCGGCCAGCATCTGGCGGTGCTGGACCAGCAAGGCCAGGAAATCCTGGCGCCGCGCATGGTAGCGGGCATAGGCTTCGCGCATGGCGTCGCTGCCATACAACTCCAGCCAGCGCTGTACGCCGGCCTCTTCCACGGCGGTGGCGAAGCCTTCGTTGAACTGGGTATCTCCGGCGATGTACACCACCTGATGCGCCAGTTCGTGGAAAACCATGCGCGCCAGTTCGGCGTCGGAAAAGTGGATAAAGGTCGACAATAGCGGATCGCTGAACCAGCCCAGCGTGGAGTAGGCAGGCACGCCACCTACCTGCACGTCATGACCCTGCCTGCGCAGACCGGCCGCGTAGTCCTGCGC
>JBGSBQ010000566.1:0-3136 GCA_041730475.1 Sphingomonadaceae bacterium | reverse complement strand
GATCAACGCCAGCCGGGTCGATCTGCCGGCTTCGTTGCGCAGTAATCCGAGCTACCGCAAGGCGAATACTTCGGGCGCGCCGGTGATGATACTGGCGCTGACGTCCAAGACCCGCACGCCGGGGCAGGTGTTCGACGCGGTCTCCAACATCGTGCTGCAACGCCTGTCGCAGGTGCAAGGCGTGGGCGACGTGGAACTGGGCGGCAGCTCGCTGCCGGCGGTGCGCGTTGAACTGAATCCCTACACACTGAACCAGTACGGTTTGTCGGCCGAAGATGTGCGGGCCGCGATTCAGGCCACCAACGCCAACCGCCCGCGTGGTGCCATTCAGGGCGACGGCAAGCGGCTGCAGATTTATACCGAGTCGATGACCGCCAGTGGCGGCCGCAATGCGTCGGCCTACCGCAAGCTGGTGGTGGGCTGGCGTGACCAGACCCCGATCCGGCTGGAAGACGTGGCCGACGTGGTCGATGGCGTCGAGGACGTCAACAACCTTGGCCTGTTCAATGGCGAGCCGGCCATCGTCGTCATCCTGCGGCCCGCCGCCGGTGCCAATGTGATCGAAACCGTCAACAGCGTGCGGGCCCAGCTGCCGACGCTGCAGGCGCAGTTGCCGGCCGACGTCAAGGTCGATGTGGCCAGCGACTCTACCAACTCGATCCGCTCCTCGCTGCGCGAAATCGAAATCACGCTGATCATCTCGATCCTGCTGGTGGTGCTGGTGGTCAGCGTGTTCCTGCGCAGCCTGCGTGCCACCTTCGTGCCGGCAGTGGCGACCATCGTCTCGCTGCTGGGCACCTTTGGCGCCATGTATTTGCTGGGATTCAGCCTGAATAACCTGTCGCTGATGGCGCTGACGGTGGCCACCGGTTTCGTCGTCGATGACGCCATCGTGGTGCTGGAAAATACCACCCGCCACATCGAGGCCGGCATGGACCGCATGACGGCCGCGCTGCTGGGCGCGCGCGAAGTAGGGTTCACGGTGCTGTCGATCAGTCTGTCGCTGGTGGCGGTGTTCATCCCGCTGTTGTTCATGGGCGGCCAGTTCGGCGCCTTGTTCCGCGAATTTGCCATCACGCTGTCGGCTGCCGTGATGATCTCGCTGGTGATTTCGCTGACCACCACGCCGATGCTGTGCGCCTGGCTGCTGACGCCGGGCCACGTCCACAGCAAGCCACCCGGCCTGGTGGCGCGCTTCTTCGAGCGTGGCTTCGACTGGATACTGAAAGGCTATGAGCATAGTCTGGACTGGGCCTTGTCCAGCATACCGCTGGTGATGGCCAGTCTGGTGTTTGTTATCGGCCTGAATATTTACCTGTTCGCGGCCATTCCCAAGGGCGGCTTTCCGCAGCAGGATACGGGCCAGATCAGCGGCGGCATTCGGGCTGACCAGAGCATCTCGTTTCAGGCTATGCAGGGAAAGCTGAAACAGCTGGTCGACATCATCAAGGACGATCCGGATGTGGCGACGGTGGTCGGCTTCACCGGCGGTCGGCGCGCCGGCGGCGGTTTCATGTTCATCAACCTGAAGCCGGCCAATCAGCGCAGCGTGGCAGGGCAGGCCGTGATTGCGCGGCTTCGGCCGCAGTTGGCCAAGGTCACCGGAGTACAGCTGTTCCTCAGCCCCGTGCAGGATTTGCGGGCCGGTGGCCGGGCTGCGAATTCCAACTTCCAGTACACGCTGAAGAGCGACAATCAGGCCGATCTGAAACGCTGGGCCGCGCGGCTGGCAGAAGCGATGAAGGGCCAGAAGTCGCTGACCGATGTCGATACCGACCAGCAGGATAACGGCGTCGAGACCTTTGTCACCATCGACAAAGACAGCGCCGCGCGTCTCGGCGTGTCGGCGCGGGATGTCGACAATGCGCTGTACAACAGCTACGGCCAGCGGCAGGTGGCGACCATTTACTCGGAGCTGAACCAGTATCACGTCATCATGGAAGTGAACCGGAACTACACCCGCAGTCCCGAATCGCTACGCGACCTGCATGTGCCGTCCAAGGGCTTGCCGGCGCCAAGTGCCGGCAACCCTAGCGGCGCGCCGGTGTCCGAAACCACCACCGGCAGCACCACGGCCACGCCGGCCAATGTGGCGGCGCCGGCTGTCCGGGATGCTTCGTCCGGTTCTGCGCTGAGCACCCGGGCCACGACCATGGTGCCGCTGCCGGCCATCGCCAGCTTCGCCGAGAGTTCGGCGGCGACCGCCATCAACCATCAGGACGGCGAACTGGCGACTACCATCGCCTTCAATCTGGCGCCCGGCGCCAGTCTGTCGGATGCCACCGCTGAAATCAAGGACGCGGAGGCCAGCATCGGCATGCCGAATAATGTGCGCGGCAGCTTCCAGGGCACGGCGCGTGCCGCGCAGGACAGCAATGCGGCGCTGCCGATGCTGATTCTGGCTGCCATCGTCGTGATCTACATTGTGCTGGGCATCCTGTACGAAAGTCTGGTGCATCCGGTAACGGTGCTGACTACCTTGCCGTCGGCCGGTGTCGGTGCGGTGCTGGCGCTGCTGCTGTTCAAGATGGAGTTCTCGACGATTGCACTGATCGGCATTTTCCTGTTGATAGGCATCGTCAAGAAGAACGCGATTCTGATCATCGACTTTGCGCTGGAGGCGGAGCGCGCGCGTGGCTTGTCGCCGCTGGAAGCGGTGCGCGAAGCCTGCCTGCTGCGCTTCCGTCCTATCCTGATGACGACACTGGCCGCCGCACTCGGCGCGCTGCCGCTGGCAATCGGCTTCGGCGAAGGCTCCGAATTGCGCCAGCCGCTAGGCGTGGCCATCATCGGCGGCCTGATCGCCAGCCAGGTCCTGACCCTGCTGACCACACCGGTGGTCTACATCCTGATGGATAAGCTGCGCCGGCGCGGCCCGTCCGAACAACAATTCAGTCGCATCCACGACGATCACCACGGTGCACAGGCAACTGCCGCGCCGACCACACCATGAACCGATCTGTGATTTCTCTTTTCCGCCTGCATGCTGTGGCGCTGGCCTGTCTGGCCAGCGGTTGCGCGGTGGGGCCGGCCTATCAGGTGGCAGCCACGCCGCAACCGGCCCAGTTCAAGGAAGCGCCGAGTGCAGCCGACAAGGCCGCCGCCGGCTGGAGTCCGGCAGCGCCGGCCGATGCAC
>JBGSBQ010000565.1:0-3137 GCA_041730475.1 Sphingomonadaceae bacterium | reverse complement strand
TGCCAATCGCTCATAAAATGCCAAATGGCATTTTATGAGCGATTGGCAGACCTGACCCCGGTTTTGTTTTGCGGTAAGCTCTGGGTTTTTAAGGGATACCGTATGCTGATTAATTGCGTGGCTTATCACGATGGGCAGAAGCTGGCCGATATTTCAGTCGAGGCCATCAGCGATTATGTCGAGCGGCCGGAGTGCTTTGTCTGGGTCGCGCTGCGCGATGCGCAACCGGAGGAGCTGTCGCAAATGCAGGAAGAGTTTTGCCTGCATGAGCTGGCCGTCGAGGATGCGCGCCGCGGCCATCAGCGCGCCAAGATCGAGGAGTATGGCGATTCGCTGTTTGTCGTCGTCAAGACCGTCGAGTTCCAGAACGATGAACTGGTGGTCGGTGAGGTCGATATTTTTGTCGGTAAGAATTATGTGCTGTCGTCACGCGATAGCCGCAGCGCCCAGGGCTTTCTCGGTGTGCGCGCGCGCGCCGAGCAGGAGCCGCATATGCTGCGGCTGGGACCGGCCTTCGTGCTGTATGCGCTGATGGATGCCGTGGTCGACCGCTATTTCCCCGTGCTCGATGCGCTGGAAATCGAACTGGAGGCGATCGAGGAGCTGATCTTTAATCACGGTAACCAGCGCGACAATATCCAGCGCCTGTATGAACTGAAACGCAAGGTGACCCAGGTGCGCCATGCGGTGCTGCCGCTGATGGAAGCGATCGGCCGCTTGCACGGCGGCCGGGTGCCGGCAGCCTGCCAGCATACACAGGAATATTTCCGCGACGTGCACGACCACCTGCACCGCATCAGCGCTGGCCTCGATAATATCCGCGATACCATCGGCACCGCGATCCAGGTCAACCTGTCGATGGTGGCCATCGAGGAGGGCGAGGTCAACAAGCGCCTCGCCGCCTGGGCCGCGATCTTCGCCGTCTGCACCGCGTTCGCCGGGGTGTGGGGCATGAACGTCAAGGTGATGCCGGAACTGGAGTGGCGCTATGGCTACCCGATGGCCGTCAGCGTGATGGTCGCCACCTGCCTGTATTTATACCGTCTGTTCCGTCGTTCCGGCTGGCTGTAGTGTCTTTTGGGCAATTCAGCAAGGGGATTCTGGCGTACAATCCAGCAAGCAGGCTACCCGTGGAGACATGATGAGCGACGAGATGCTGTTTGAGGACGAGGTACAGGCCGGGCAGGCATTGCCGCCGTGGCCGGTGCTGATCGTGGACGACGAGGAGTCGGTCCACCAGGTGACCAAGCTGGTCATGGCCGATTTCAAGATGGATGGGCGCGCGCTGCAATTTAGTGATTGCTATTCGGCCGCCGAGGCGCGCGCGTTGCTGCGCGAGCCGGGCCAGTTCGCGCTGATCCTGCTGGACGTGGTGATGGAGCACGAGCACGCCGGACTGGAGCTGGTGCACTATATCCGTGAGCAGCTCGGCGATGCCAATGTGCGCATCGTGCTGCGCACCGGCAAGCCCGGCCAGGCGCCACAGGCGACCGTCATCAAAACCTATGACATCAATGATTACCGCGAGAAGACCGATCTCACGCATGCCAAGCTGAGCACGGTGTTCTTCGCCACGCTGCGCGCGTACCGCGACCTGATGCGGCTGGAACGCGCACGCGCCGGCTTGCGCCGCTCGATCCATGCGATTACCCAGGTCTGTGATTCGAATAATTTGCGCAGTTTCTGCTCGACTGTGCTGGAGCAGGCCGGCGAGCTGCTGGGCCAGCGCGGCGAGGGCGTCTGCGCCAGCCGCATCAGCGCCTATGCGGCTGCCAAGCTGGAGGGCAGCCTGAAGGTGCTGGCCGTCACCGGCGCCTATGCTGGCCTGCAATCGGATGAGCAACTGGCCGATCTGCCGGCGGCCGTGCGCGAGGCTTTCGTGCGCTGCGCGGCCGAGCATGGCGACCACTATGGCGCCCAGTTCCATGCCTGTTATTACCGCACCGCCGACGGCAACGAGAGTTTTTTATACATGGCATTCGCCGAGCCGATTGGTGAGGACGAGCGGGAACTGCTGGCGGTGTTCTCGGCCAATGTCGCCATCACCTATGAGAAGCTGCTGCAGCGCGAAGCACTGGCGGCGGCGCGCGATGCCAGCTTGCAGGCGTCGCGCCAGCTGTTCGACCAGGCTGATGGGCGCTTGCTGGCCGAAGCTGCGCTGCGGTCGATCACGGCGTCGACGGCGCGCAGCCGCGGCGATGATTTCCTGCGCGTGCTGGTCAAGGACCTGGCCGAGACGCTGGACGTGACCTATGTGATCGCCGGGCGCGTGGTCCAGATGGCGGGCGGCGGCGAAGGCATCCGTACGCTGGCGGTGTGGGGCGGTGCCGATTATTTGCCGAATATGGAATACAGTCTGCTGCATACACCCTGCCAGGATGTGACGGACCAGAGCATGTGCTTCCATGCCTGCGGCATCCAGGCCGATTATCCGCGCGATACTTTGTTGGTCGATATGGGCGCCGAAAGTTATATCGGGATGCCGATGATTGATACCGAGGGCCGCACGCTGGGCATCCTGTCGGCCATCGATACCAAGCCCATCGACGAGAACAAGCGCTTGCTGGCGCTGTCGCTGCTATCGATCTTTGCGGCGCGCTGCGCGGCCGAGTTGCAGCATCAGCAACGCGAGCAGCAGCTGGAAGAGAAAGTTCAGCAGCGCACCGAAGCGTTGCGGGCGGCCCAGGCCAGTCTGGTCGAACAGGAAAAAATGGCGGCGTTGGGGGCGCTGGTGGCGGGCGTGGCACATGAGGTGAATACGCCGATCGGCGTCGCCGTCACGGCCGCCTCCGGCATGGACAATTGCGCCGAGCAGTTGTTGGCCGTGGTGCAGGGCGAGAAAGTCAGCCGTTCGGAAATGATGGCGCTGGCGCAACGCCTGAAAGTGGCGGCCGTACTGGTCGAGCAGAACCTGGCGCGAGCTGCTGAGCTGATCGGTAATTTCAAGCAGCTGGCGGTGGACCAGGGCAGCGAGCACGTGGGGCGCCTGAACCTGCGCGATTATGTGCTGGGCGTGGTGTCGGCGCACAGTCCGGAATTGCGCAAGGCGGGGATCCGGGTCGAGGTCGATATTGCGCCCGAGCTGCAGGCGCGGCTGGCGGCGGGGCGGGTCTCGCAGGTGTTGTCGAACTTGCTGA
>JBGSBQ010000564.1:0-3162 GCA_041730475.1 Sphingomonadaceae bacterium | reverse complement strand
CCAGCCCGTGCACGACGGCACATCGGGCCATTTCTGCAGTGCGCGACGGGTCGCATCATTCACGGCGTGCCTACCAGACCTTCCACCAAGGTTGCCCGTTCGGCGACTGGGTGACCAGAAAGCGGCTGTTCGGGAAGTTCTTGCGCATCACCCGGTCGGCGTCGTCGCGCAGATCCGTCAGGCCCAGCGCATCGTAGCTCTTGACCAGCAGCAGCAGCGCCTCTTCGGTCGCTGGCGAGTCGGGGAAGTCCTTCACCTCGGCCTGGGCGCGGTTGGCGGCGGCGACGTACGCGCCGCGCTTCACGTAGTAGCGCGCCACGTGGACCTGATAGCTGGCGAGCGTATTGACCAGATAGCGCATGCGCAGCCGGGCGTCCGGCGTGTATTTGCTGTCCGGAAAGCGCAGGCTCAGCTCCTTGAAGGTCTCCAGGGATTCGCGCGTGGCCTTGGGGTTTACACCACCTATCTGTGCCAGCAGCTGTTCCGCCACTACTTCCCAGCGGCGCTGGACGCCTACCTGCTGGCGGCGCTGCCAGCGGCCTTTGTGGTGACGGCCGCCGTCGGCGTGGCGCTGGAACGGACCGTGATCCGCTGGCTGTACGGCCGGCCGCTGGAAACCCTGCTGGCGACCTGGGGCATCAGCCTGATCCTGATGCAGACGGTGCGCACCATCTTCGGCGCGCAAAACGTTGAAGTGGCGAATCCGTCGTGGATGTCGGGCGGGGTGACGGTGCTTGGCTCGCTGGTGCTGGCCTATAACCGTATCGCCATCATCGGCTTCGCGCTGTTCGTGGTGCTGGCTGTGTGGCTGATCCTGAACAAGACCCGGCTTGGCCTGTTCGTGCGGGCCGTGATGCAGAACCGCCGCATGGCCGGCTGCGTCGGCGTGTCGACTGCGAAGATCGACATGATGACCTTCGGCCTTGGCTCCGGCATCGCCGGTTTGGGCGGGGTGGCGCTGTCGCAGCTGGGCAATGTCGGGCCGGATCTGGGCCAGAGCTATATCGTCGATTCCTTCATGGTGGTGGTGCTGGGTGGGGTGGGGCAGCTGGCCGGCACCATCATCGCGGCACTGGGGCTGGGCGAAGTGAATAAATTCCTCGAACCGGTGGCCGGCGCGGTACTGGCCAAGATCGCCATCCTCGTATTCATCATCATGTTCATACAAAAGCGGCCGCAGGGTCTGTTCGCCATGAAAGGCAGGAGCGCAGAATGACCACGTCACCGATACTGAAGACCATCCCTGCGTTCCGACCGGCGCGTGCCGTGCTGTACTCGCGCCGCAGCTGGAGCCTGATCCTCGCGTGCTGCGCGCTGCTGGCGGCGCTGCCGCTGCTGAACCTGGCCTTCCCGGACGGCCATGCGCTGCACGTGCCGGGCTATCTGATCAACCTGGTGGGCAAGTTCATGTGCTACGCGCTGGCAGCGCTGGCACTCGATCTGGTGTGGGGCTATACCGGTATCCTGTCGCTCGGTCATGGCCTGTTCTTCGCGCTGGGCGCTTATGCGCATGGCATGTACCTGATGCGCGCCATCGGCCGTGAAGGCGTGTACCAGAGCGACCTGCCGGACTTCATGGTGTTCCTCGACTGGAAAACCTATCCGTGGTTCTGGAGCGCGACCGACAGCTTCGCGTGGTGCATGGCGCTGGTGGTGCTGGTGCCGGGCGTGCTGGCCTTTGTGTTCGGCTTCTTCGCGTTCCGTTCGCGCATCAAGGGCGTGTACTTCTCCATCATCACGCAGGCCCTGACCTATGCCTTCATGCTGCTGTTCTTCCGCAATGCCACCGGTTTTGGCGGCAACAACGGCTTCACGGATTTCAAGCGCATTCTCGGCTATCAGATCAGCGCACCGGGCACCAAGGCGGTGCTGTACCTGATCACGCTGGCGCTGCTGCTGGCAGCGCTGGCGCTGTGCCGCTGGATCGTCACCTCCAAGCTGGGACGGGTGCTGCAGGCGGTGCGCGATTCGGAATCGCGACTGATGTTCATCGGTTATAACCCGCTGTGGTTCAAGTTGTTCGTGTGGACCTTGTCGGCGGTACTGTGCGGGATTGCGGGCGCGCTGTATGTGCCGCAGGTCGGCATCATCAATCCGTCCGAGATGTCGCCAGCAAATTCGATCGAGATGGTGATCTGGGCGGCGGTCGGCGGGCGTGGCACGCTGATTGGCCCCATCATCGGTGCGTTCACGGTGAATGGCCTGAAAAGCTGGTTCACCGGCGCCTTCCCCAATCTGTGGCTGTTTGCACTGGGCTTGATCTTCATCCTGGTGACGCGCTATCTGCCGCAGGGTGTGGCGGGACTGGTCGCACGTTTTCGCAAGGAGCAGGCATGAGTGTGATTGAAGAAGGCCGCGTGGCCAGTCCGGGGCTCGATACCACGCACGGCGCCATCCTTTACCTCGAAGAGATTACGGTGTCCTTCGATGGCTTCCGCGCGCTGAACAAGCTGAGTCTCGATATTTCAGTCGGGGAGCTGCGCTGCATTATCGGGCCGAATGGCGCGGGCAAGACCACGATGATGGATGTTATCACCGGTAAGACCCGGCCTACTTCCGGCACTGCTTTCTTCGGCCAGACCATGGATCTGAGCCGCATGACCGAGTACCAGATTGCGCATGCCGGGATCGGCCGCAAGTTCCAGCGTCCGACCATCTTCGAGCAGCACACGGTGTTCGAAAATCTGGAACTGGCGATGAAGACCGACAAGCGGGTGCGCCCGACCTTGTTTGCGCGGCTGTCGTCCGAGCAGTTGGGCAAGATCGACGAGATTCTGCGGCTGATCCGCCTGAACGGCAGCGAGGCGCGGCTGGCCGGCTTGCTGTCGCCCGGCCAGAAGCAGTGGCTGGAGCTCGGCATGCTGCTGATGCAGGAGCCGCAGCTGATCCTGCTGGACGAGCCGGTGGCCTGCATGTCGGATGCCGAGACCGCGCGCACCGCGGAACTGCTGAACGAGTTGCGCGGCAAGCACTCGATCATGGTGGTCGAGCATGACATGGCGTTCGTGACCGAGATCGCGCAGCAGGGCACAGTGACGGTGCTGCATGAAGGATCGGTGCTGGCACAGGGTTCGATGGCGCAGGTACAGGCCGACGAGCGGGTGATTGAAGTGTATCTGGGACGGTAAGCTATGCTGCAAGTGGACAAACTCAATCAGTACT
>JBGSBQ010000563.1:0-3163 GCA_041730475.1 Sphingomonadaceae bacterium | reverse complement strand
GCCTGATGGCGGTACTGCTGGATGTTACCCACGAGGTGCAGCGCGAGCAGCGCACGCTGACCAGCCGGCTGGAAAGCGCGGCCCGCATCGATGCGCTGACCAAGTTACCCAACCGTGCCGGTGTCCGTGAGCTGTTGCAACGCATGGTGCTGCGCCCGCGGTCGGAAGCGGACGATCTGTGTGCCGTGTTGTTCATCAATTTTGATCGCTTCAAACAGATTAACGACAGCCTCGGTAACGAGATCGGCGACAAGGTCATCATGCTGGTCGCTGAACGCCTGCGGGCCACGGTGCGCTCCAACAGCCGGCCGCCGGGACTGGACAATTCGACTGAACTGGCGGCCCGCGTAGGCGGCGACGAATTTGCCGTGCTGCTCGATGGCTTGCCCGATCTGAGCACCGTAGAACGGATCGCAGCCCGTTTGCAAGCCCGCTTGAGCGAGCCGTATCGGATTGACGGTCATGAGCTGGTCTGTACCTTCAGTATCGGCATGGTGCTGCTCGATGCGGATACGCAGGAGGCGGACGACCTGCTGCGGGATGGCGCGATCGCGATGGCGGTGGCCAAGGCCGATGGCGGCAACCGTTTCGTCGTGTTCCAGCCGCTGATGCGGGAGCAGGCGGTACGGCGCGGCGGGCTGGAAGCGGATTTGCGCCACGCCATCGAACTGGGCGAACTGTTCGTCGTGTACCAGCCGGTGGTCGGCTTGCTGGGGCAGGGGCGGGTCGACCGTGCGGCGGGGGTCGAGGCACTGGTACGCTGGCAGCATCCGGTGCGCGGCCTGGTCGGACCGGTCGAGTTTATTGCCATTGCCGAGGAGTGCGGGCTGATAGACGCCATCGGCGAGCAGGTGCTGGCGCAGGCCTGTCATGATTTCATGCAGTGGCGGCGCTTCGGTGCCCATGCACCGCGCCTGCTGGCAGTCAACCTGTCGCGTGCGCAGCTGGCCAATGAGCAGTTGTGCGCCACGGTCAGCGCCATCCTGAACGGCTGTGGCATGCCTCCCGACTGCCTGCAACTGGAGATTACCGAAAGCCTGGCGGCACAGGGTGAGCAGGTGCAGCGCCAGTTACGCGGCCTGAAGGCGCTGGGTATCAAGCTGGCGCTGGATGATTTTGGTACCGGCTATTCTTCGCTATCGAGCTTGCACCTGCTGCCGGTTGATACCGTCAAGATCGACCGTTCGTTTGTGTGCCTGGCCGATTCCAGCCGCCACCATGAGGTGCTGATACAGGCCACGGTCAAGGTGGCCCGCAGTCTGGGCATGAGCACTGTAGCCGAGGGCATCGAGACGGAGGCGCAGGCCGATGTCGTGTACCGGCAGGGCTGCGACAAGGGGCAGGGTTATCTGTTTAGCCGTCCGCTGACCAATCTCGCGCTGGAGCAGTGGATCAGCGGCGCCGACTAAGCGCTACACCCACAGCATCATGGTATTGGCGGCCGCCTGCAGCGCTGGCACGCAGCGGGCGATCGCCTCCTTCAGCGTGCCGTGCGTCGAGGGCATCGAAGTCGACAGGGCACCGACCACCTCGCCGCCGCGATTCTTGACCGGCACCGAGACGCCGCGCAAGCCCATTTCGTACTGGCTTTCGGTGGCGCCAAAGCCGTCTTCGCGGATGGCGGTAATCTCCCGATACAACTGCTTGCGGTCGATCACCGTCAAGTGGGTGTAGGCGATCAGCGTCACCCGTTCCAGATAGGATCGCAACGCCTCGTCGTCCAATGAGGCCAGCAGCACGCGGCCGGCGGTCGAAGTGTAGGCTGGCAGCCGCATGCCCGGATCGAAGCCGGCCAGCAGGATGCGCGGCGCGTTGACGCGGGCCACGTAGACCACCTCGTCGCCATCGAGCACCGAATAATTGGTCGACTCCTGCAACTGGTTGGTCAGACGCTGCAAATACGGCACCACAGCGCGCGGCAGGCGAGCCGATTCGACGTAGGCGTGGCCGAGACTGAGCACGCTGGGGCGCAGCCAGAAGCTGCGGCCATCGGTGGCGGCCAGTCCCATGTGGACCAGCGTCAGCAGGTAGCGCCGCGCTGCGGTGCGGCTCAGATCCACCTTTTCGCCCAATTCGGTCGGCGTCAGTCGCACCGACTCATGGTCGAAGGCGCGTATCACTTCGACGCCTTTGATCAGCCCCTCAATCTGGTCGCGTTTAGCCACCACCACGTTCTGTAATGCCGGTTTCTTCATCGTGCCGCCTCAAAGTGCGCGTGTATCGCGCAATGTGGGCGATTATTGCACGAATCAGTTTCCGCGCTACTGTCGCCCTGCGGCCGGCTTTCCTACAATCGGGCCCCCTCCGTCGCCTCTGCAGGTATCGCCCATGTACCGCGTCCCGCGTCCTTCGCTTGCCCTGATCCTGATGCTGCTGCTGGCCAGCCAGCTGGTGGCCACCGATGTTTATCTACCGGCCCTGCCGCAAATTGCCAGCGAGTTCGGCGGCCGCGCCGGTCCCGTGCAGTGGACGCTGACGGCCTTTATCCTGGCGTTCGGACTGGCGCAATTGGGGGTCGGCTGGCGGGCCGACCAGATCGGCCGCCGTCCTCTGCTGCTGTGGGGGCTGGGCCTGTACGTGGTGGCGGCCACGCTGGGTGCGCTGGCGTCCGGGCTGGCGATCCTGATCGCCAGTCGCGTGGTGCTGGGGATCGGCACCGCGATGTGCATCGTCGGCGCCCGCGCCGTGATTCGTGACCGCTACGAGGGAGCTGCCGGCATGGGTGTGATGGCGCGCAGCATGTCCGGCATGGGCGCAATTGGCGTGCTCAGTCCGCTGGCCGGCGGCATCGTGACCCAGACTATGGGCTGGCATTGGACGCTGGCGCTGGTGGCCGGTTTTGGCACGCTGGCGTGGCTGGCGGTGTATTGCGGGTTGGAAGAGTCGTGCACAGCGCATGCGTCCACTGCGTCCAATTCATCCACTGCCGCGCTGGGCTACTTTGCGATTCTGCGTCACCGCCAGTTTCTGGCCTGCTCGCTACTGGCTGGCACCAGCTTCAGTGGCGCCATGTGCTTCCTGCTGCTGTCACCGTTTGTGTTTATCCGCGATCTCGGTCTGTCGCGGCTGGCCTATGGCGCCGTACCAGCATCCTGCACGCTGGCGTTTCTAGCGGGTACCGTGCTGTGCCGCCACGCGCTGCAACGGCATGCGGTGCCGCGTG
>JBGSBQ010000562.1:0-3176 GCA_041730475.1 Sphingomonadaceae bacterium | reverse complement strand
CTTGAAACCAGCGCGCTTGGCCAGCAGCGCATGATTGGCATTGATGGCACCGACCACTTGCAACGGCGATTCTTCTTGTACGGCCTTGCGGAACGCGGCGCCTGCGGAGTATTGGCTCAAGGGATACCTTTCTGTGATTGTTGCGATGAGTAACTGTCTGCTCTCTAGTGCAAGGGGCGTGCCAGTGCCCCACCCTATAAAAATCAACCACTTAGAAAATTCACATGTTTCACAATCGTTTCATTTTGAAACACCGAAACAGATGAACTACAATTGAAACATGCGCCACTCCACTCCCCTGCCCTTCGACCCGACCGACAAACCCGTTATCTGGACCGTGTCGGTATCGCGGCTATACGACCTGTTCCGCGACATCACGCTGGAATATGACGATCTGGCGACCATCGAACCGATCAACCTCGGCTTCGACGAAGCCGCGCGCCACATCCGCGAACGCATGGCGACCGAGCGTTGCGACGCCGTCATTGCGGCCGGCTCCAACGCCGCCTATCTGAAAGGCCGGCTGTCGGTACCGGTGGTGATCGCCAAGGCCAGCGGCTACGACATGATGCAGGCACTGGCGCGCGCGCGCCGGGTCTCAGACCGCATCGGCGTTATCACCTATCAGGAAACGATGCCGGAACTGGCCGAATTTGCCGCCACCTTCGGGATTCAGATCGCCCAGCGCACCTATGCCACCGAAGAAGATGCGCGAGCCCAGATCAACGACCTGAAAGCCTCCGGCATCAAAGCCATCGTCGGCGCCGGCCTGATTACCGACCTGGCCGACGAAGCGGGACTGACCGGCGTTTTCATCTACTCGGCCGCCTCGATCAGGCAAGCGTTCGACGATGCACTGGAAATGGCGCGCATGACGCAGCTGGAATCGAACCGCAACCGGCGCGTGGTGGTCGCCGACACGCTGCGCGCCAAGCATGGCCTGAATGATCTGCGCGGCGAGTCGGACGCCATGGAAGCGCTGCGGCAGTCGGTGGTGCTGTATGCGAAGTCGCCGGCGACGGTGCTGATACAGGGCGAAACCGGCTGCGGCAAGGAACTGGTGGCGCAAGCGATCCACCGCGAAAGCCCGCGCGCGCTGGGACAGAACCGCCCCTTCGTCGCTGTCAACTGTGGCGCGATTGCGGAATCGCTACTGGAATCGGAATTGTTCGGCCACGAAGAAGGCGCCTTCACCGGCGCCCGGCGCGGCGGCCATGCGGGCCTGTTCGAAGCGGCCAACCGCGGCACGCTATTCCTCGACGAGATCGGCGAAATGCCACTGACGCTGCAAACGCGCTTGCTGCGGGTACTGGAAGAACGCGAAGTGGTGCGGGTCGGCGGCACCCGGCCAATCGCCGTCAACGTCCGCATCATCAGCGCCACCCACTGCGATCTGGAGCAGCGGGTACGCGACGGCCGCTTCCGCGCCGACCTGTTCTACCGGCTGGCGGTGCTGCGCCTGACCCTGCCGCCGCTGCGGGCGCGCGGCGACGACATGATCAGCCTGGGCGAATGGTCGCTGAAAAACGCGCTAGCCGCGCTCAGCGCCCGTCCACATCCGAATCTGCATGCCGAAGTGATGGCCTGCGCAGCGCTGCTGCGGCGCTACGACTGGCCGGGGAATATCCGCGAGCTGCGCAACCTGACCGAGCGCCTGGCCCTGTTCCTCGCCGCCGAACCGCTGCAAGCGCTGACGCCCGCTTTCGTCCTCAGCGTTGCCCCCGAGCTGGCCAGCGCCAGCAGCCTGCCAGCGCTACCGGCATCAGCCCCGGCGCAGCAACTGGCCGCGCCAGCCCAGCGCGAAACCGCGGCACAGGTACTGGCACGCCTTGGCGGCAACCGCGAAGCGGCCGCCCACTACCTCGGCATCAGCCGCACCACCCTCTGGCGCCGCCTGCGCGACGAGTAAAACCGGGGTCAGGTCTGCCAATCGCTCATAAAATTCCATGACTCAAGATTTGCTCGAAGCATCCGAACAGGCGTGCTAACGCTCAGTTGTAGCGGCCGGACGTCGTGCGACTAGACCTTGAGACAATTGTTGTAAGTCGGAATTTTATGAGCGATTGGCAGACCTGACCCCGGTTTTTACTTTCGCCACATAAAAAACCGCACCACTTGCGGGGTGCGGTTTTTGGGGAGGACTGGGCCGGCGTCTTATTCGACTTCGACCGTCTCCGGTGGCATCGGCGGCGGCAGCGCATCCGATTCCGGGAATTCCAGCTTGACCTGATCCTTCTCGTCCAGATCGACCGTCACACGGCCACCGGTGACTAGGCGGCCAAACAGCAGCTCGTCGGCCAGCGCCTTGCGGATCATGTCCTGGATCAGGCGTGACATCGGCCGTGCGCCCATCAGCGGGTCGAAGCCCTTCTTCGCGAGGAACTTGCGCAGCGCCTCGGTGAAGATCGCTTCCACCTTCTTCTCGTGCAGCTGCTCTTCGAGCTGCATCAGGAACTTGTCGACCACGCGCAGGATGATTTCCTCGTCCAGCGCACGGAAGCTGATGGTGGCATCGATCCGGTTGCGGAACTCCGGCGTGAACATACGCTTGATGTCGGCCATCTCGTCGCCCGCCTGCTTCGACGTGGTGAAGCCGATCGACGCTTTCTGCAAGCTCTCGGCGCCCGCATTGGTGGTCATGATGATGATCACGTTGCGGAAGTCGGCCTTGCGTCCGTTGTTGTCGGTCAGCGTGCCATGGTCCATCACCTGCAGCAGGATGTTGAAGATGTCCGGATGGGCTTTCTCGATCTCGTCCAGCAGCAGCACCGCGTGCGGCTTCTTGTTGATCGCTTCGGTCAGCAAACCACCCTGGTCAAAGCCGACATAGCCCGGTGGCGCACCGATCAGGCGCGACACGGCGTGCCGCTCCATATACTCCGACATGTCGAAGCGGATCAGCTCAATGCCGAGGATGAAGGCCAGCTGCTTCGCCACTTCGGTCTTGCCGACGCCGGTCGGACCGGAGAACAGGAAGGAGCCAATCGGCTTGTCGGTCTTGCCCAGACCAGCGCGCGCCATCTTGATCGCCGATGCCAGCGCTTCGATCGCTGGATCCTGGCCGAACACCACGTTGCGCAGATCGCGGTCGATGGTTTGCAGCTTGCTGCGGTCGTCCTGATTGACGGTCTGCGGCGGGATGCGGGCGATCTTCGAGATGATGTCCTCGATCTCGG
>JBGSBQ010000561.1:0-3179 GCA_041730475.1 Sphingomonadaceae bacterium | reverse complement strand
ACGCCTTGAGGCGGATGCGGATCTTGTCTGAAAACGGAGTGGCCATTATTTGCCCTGCACTTTCGCAATAACTGCTTCGCTCACCGAGTTCGGCGCCGGCTCGTACCGATCGAAGTGCATCGAGTAGGAACCGCGGCCCTGTGTGCGGGAGCGGATATCCGTGGCGTAGCCGAACATTTCGGCCAGCGGCACCAGTGCGCGGATGATCTTGCCACCGCCACCGGGAATCTCGTCCATGCCCTGCACCATGCCGCGACGCGCCGTCAGGTCGCCCATGGCATTGCCCATGAACTCTTCCGGCGTTTCCACCTCGACCTGCATCATCGGTTCCAGCAAGACCGGGTCGGCGCGCTTCATGCCTTCCTTGAACGCCATCGAACCGGCCATGCGGAAGGCATTCTCGTTCGAGTCGACGTCGTGGTAGGAGCCAAAGGTCAGCGTCACCTTGACGTCCACCACCGGATAGCCAGCCAGCACGCCACTGCGCAAGGTCT
This sequence comes from Sphingomonadaceae bacterium, assembly GCA_041730475.1. Lineage (GTDB taxonomy): Bacteria > Pseudomonadota > Gammaproteobacteria > Burkholderiales > Burkholderiaceae_D > Rugamonas. The sequence goes on along the minus strand of JBGSBQ010000561.1, from coordinate 2,685 downwards.
CCTGCACGCCCTTCTCGACGGCCGGAATGAATTCGCGCGGCACCACCCCGCCCTTGATCGCATCGACAAACTGATAGCCCTTGCCCGGCTCCAGCGGTTCCAGCGTCAGCACCACGTGGCCATACTGGCCGCGGCCACCGGACTGCTTGACGAATTTGCCTTCGATGTCGGTCGCGCTGCGGTGGATGGTCTCGCGATAGGCCACCTGCGGCTTGCCGACACCGGCTTCGACGCCAAATTCGCGGCGCATCCGGTCGACCAGAATTTCCAGATGCAGCTCGCCCATGCCAGACATGATGGTCTGACCCGATTCCTCGTCGGTATGCACGCGGAACGACGGATCCTCCTGCGCCAGCCGGTTCAGGGCAATGCCCATCTTTTCCTGGTCAGCCTTGGTCTTCGGCTCGACGGCCTGCGAAATCACGGGCTCCGGGAAGATCATCTTTTCCAGCACGATCACATGCTCCGGTGAACACAGCGTATCACCGGTGGTGACGGCCTTCAGTCCCACGGCGGCGGCGATGTCGCCTGCATACACCTCCTTGATCTCCTTGCGCTCGTTCGCATGCATCTGCAGGATGCGGCCCAGACGCTCCTTCTGGCTCTTGGTCGGGTTGTAGATCGTATCGCCCGAATTAACCACGCCCGAGTACACGCGGAAGAACGTCAGCTGGCCGACGAAGGGGTCGGTCATGATCTTGAACGCCAGTGCCGCAACGGATCGCTGTCGCTCGGATGACGCTCGATCTCGCGGTCCTGCTCATCGTGACCGGCGATGGCCGGCACATCCAGCGGCGACGGCAGGTATTCGACCACGGCATCCAGCATCGCCTGCACCCCGCGGTTCTTGAACGCGCTGCCAGCCAGCATCGGCACGATCTCGTTGCGAATGGTGCGCAGGCGCAGACCGGTCTTGATCTCGTCTTCGCTCAAGGCTTCGCCGTTCAGATATTTATCCAGCAGCTCGGGCGTGCCTTCGGCGGCCGCTTCCACCATCTTGTCATGCCACTCCTGGGCCAGCGCCTGCAGCTCGGCCGGAATATCCTCATAGGTGAATTTGACCCCGAGGCTGGCATCATCCCAGTTAATTGCGCGCATCTTGACCAAATCCACCACGCCATGGAAGTTATCCTCGGCGCCCAGCGGAATCTGGATCGGCACGGCGACGCCCTTCAAGCGCGTGGCGATCTGCTCGCGCACGCGGAAGAAGTCCGCCCCAACCCGGTCCATCTTGTTGATGAAAGCAATACGCGGTACCCGATATTTATTCGCCTGGCGCCAGACTGTCTCCGACTGTGGCTGCACGCCACCGACGGCGTCATACACCATCACCGCGCCGTCAAGCACCCGCATCGAGCGTTCCACCTCAATGGTGAAGTCGACGTGGCCCGGCGTATCGATGATATTGATGCGGTGCTCGGCGAAATTGCCGGCCATGCCCTTCCAGAAGGCAGTGGTGGCGGCCGAGGTGATCGTGATGCCGCGCTCCTGCTCCTGCTCCATCCAGTCCATGGTGGCGGCGCCGTTATGCACTTCGCCAATCTTGTGATTGACGCCAGTGTAAAACAGGATACGTTCCGTGGTGGTGGTCTTGCCGGCGTCGATGTGGGCACTGATGCCGATGTTGCGGTAACGCTCGATGGGTGTCTTGCGGGTCATCACAAATCTCCTTGCGTAGTTCAATACTGCGACGGAAACCTCAGATGCGGCATGCCGACGCGAAATCAAGTCGTACGACATTTCTGTGAGCAAGTAATATACGCTGTATCGCCTGGCAACGTCGCCGGATCCCGCTTACGAGAGAGAACATGCGCCTGAGCCCCCTACCCCACCTGCTGTGCCTGTTGATAGTGTCGCCCGCGCTGGCGCAGGCGCAAGCCAGCGACCTTGAATTGCGGCTTGAACGCTGTGCCGTACTGGGCGATGCCAGCGCCCGGCTAGCCTGTTATGACGCCCTGACGCGCGGCACGGCCACGGCCATGCCGGTCGGGATGGCCGCCGCCGGTACGGCCGACGACGGCGTTCCAGCCCGCACCCAGCCAGCTGAGCCCCCGGAACCGCCCAAGCTGCCAGCGCAGATCGCTGCTGTGACCACGATTCCGCCGGAGTCGACCGTGTCGGCCATGGTGCAAGGCTGGGAGCTGGACCAGTCATCCAAGCGCGGCGTATTCAACTTCCGCCCGCACCGCGACACCTATTTACTGATTGGCAATTACAGCACCAGTTCCAACGAAGGACCATTTCAGGAATTCACCCCAGCGGGCTTGAAAGCCCAGCATACCGAGCTGACCTACCAGCTCAGTTTCAAGATGAAGGTACTGGAACAGTTCGCCCACACGCCGCTGGATCTGTGGTTTGCCTATACGCAGCAGAGTTATTGGCAGGCATACAACCGGGCCGCTTCCAGCCCGTTCCGGGAGACCAATTACCAGCCGGAGCTGATGCTGGTCTCGCCACTGAACCTGGATTTGGGGCTGCTCGACATCCGTTATGTGAACCTGGGCGCCGTCCACCAGTCGAATGGCCAGACCTCGACGCTGTCGCGCAGCTGGAACCGGGTGTACGCGGAAGTGGGGGCAGAACATGGCGATCTGGGGTTGACGTTGCGCTTGTGGAAGCGGCTCGACAATGCGCGCTCCAACAATGACAATCTCGACGTCACCGACTACATGGGCCATGGCGACT
>JBGSBQ010000560.1:0-3189 GCA_041730475.1 Sphingomonadaceae bacterium | reverse complement strand
GTGCCGCGCGTGATCCGCGAAGAACATTACGGGATGAAATAATGGCTGAGATTAAGAATTACACCCTGAACTTTGGGCCGCAGCACCCGGCCGCGCACGGTGTGCTGCGCCTGGTGCTCGAGCTCGATGGCGAAGTCATCCAGCGTGCTGACCCGCACATCGGCCTGCTGCACCGCGGCACCGAGAAGCTGGCCGAGCAGAAGACCTATCTGCAGTCGGTACCGTATATGGACCGTCTGGATTACGTCTCGATGATGTGCAATGAGCACGCCTACGTGATGGCGATCGAGAAGATGCTGGGTCTGGAAGTGCCGCTGCGCGCGCAATACATCCGCGTGATGTTCGACGAAATTACCCGCATCCTGAATCACCTGATGTGGCTGGGCGCGCACGCGCTTGACGTTGGCGCCATGGGCCCGTTCCTGTACTGCTTCCGCGACCGCGAAGACCTGTTCGACTGCTACGAAGCAGTCTCGGGCGCGCGTATGCACGCAGCTTACTACCGTCCGGGCGGCGTATATCGCGACCTGCCGGATGCGATGCCACAGCACCGTCCGTCGATCATCCGTTCGGCCAAGGCCATCGACAACCTGAACAAGGATCGTCAAGGCTCGCTGCTGGACTTCATCGAAGCATTCACGGCCCGTTTCCCGACCTATGTCGACGAATACGAAACCCTGCTGACTGACAACCGTATCTGGAAACAGCGTACCGTCGGCATCGGCGTGGTGGCACCGGAAGATGCACTGGCAATGGGCTTCACCGGCGCCATGCTGCGCGGTTCGGGCATCCAGTGGGACTTGCGCAAGCACCAGCCGTACGAAGTGTACGACCTGATGGACTTCGACGTGCCGATCGGCACCAACGGCGACTGCTACGACCGCTATCTGGTGCGCGTGGAAGAACTGCGCCAGTCGAACAAGATCATCAAGCAATGCGTAGAATGGCTGCGTAACAATCCGGGTCCAGTGATGACGTCGAACCGCAAGGTGGCGCCACCGGGCCGGGTGGATATGAAGACCAACATGGAATCGCTGATTCACCACTTCAAGCTGTTCACCGAAGGCTTCCACGTGCCACCGGGCGAAGCCTACAGCGCAGTGGAGCATCCGAAGGGCGAGTTCGGCGTTTACCTGATTTCCGACGGTGCCAACAAGCCATACCGCGTCAAGCTGCGTGCGCCAGACTATGCGCACCTGCAAGCGCTCGATGAAATGGCGCGTGGCCACATGATTGCCGACGCCGTGACCATCATTGGTACACAAGACATCGTGTTCGGCAGTATTGACCGCTAAGTCCGAGAGGCAGAAAAGTATGTTGTTATCAGAGCAGTGTTATAAAAAAATCGACCGCGAGCTGGCCAAGTACCCGGCCGACCAGCGTCAATCGGCCGTGATGGCCGCGCTGGCCCACGCTCAGGTTGAACTGGGCTGGGTCTCGACCGAAGTCATGCAGGAACTGGCGGACTACATCCGCATGCCGGCGATTGCCGTGCAGGAAGTTGCCACGTTTTACAATATGTACAACGTCAAGCCAGTCGGCAAGCACAAGATTTCCGTGTGCACCAACTTGCCTTGCGCTCTGTCGGGCGGCGTGCGCGCAGCGCAGCACCTGAAAGAGAAGCTCGGCATCGACTTCCGTGGCACCACCGACGACGGCGCCTTCTCGCTGGTCGAAGGCGAGTGCATGGGCGCCTGCGGCGACGCACCAGTGATGCTGGTGAACGATCAGCGCATGTGCAGCTTCATGTCGAACGATAAGATCGACGCCCTTGTAGAGGAACTCAAGAAATGACGTCACTCCACAATCGTCACATCGACCCCGTCATTCTGGCCGGTCTGGACGGCAAGAACTGGCACTTGGAAGACTACGTCAAGCGCGGTGGCTACAGCGCCCTGCGTCGCATTCTGGAAGAGAAAATCACCCCGGAACAGATCATCGCCGACCTGAAAGCGTCGTCGCTGCGTGGTCGCGGTGGTGCAGGTTTCCCAACCGGTCTGAAGTGGAGCTTCATGCCGCGCCAGTTCCCGGGCCAGAAGTATCTGGTATGTAACTCAGATGAGGGCGAGCCAGGTACTTTCAAGGACCGCGACATCATGCGTTTCAATCCCCATGCCTTGATCGAAGGTATGGCGATTGGCGCTTATGCGATGGGCATCACGGTCGGCTACAACTACATCCACGGCGAAATCTTCGAGGTGTACACCCAGTTTGAAGATGCACTGGAAGAGGCGCGTGCCGCCGGCTTCCTGGGCGACAAGATCATGGGCAGCGAGTTCAGCTTCCAGCTGCACGCGCACCATGGTTATGGCGCTTACATCTGCGGCGAAGAAACCGCACTGCTGGAATCGCTGGAAGGCAAAAAAGGCCAGCCGCGCTTCAAGCCGCCATTCCCTGCCTCGTTCGGCCTGTATGGCAAGCCAACCACCATCAACAACACCGAGACTTTCGCGGCCGTCCCGTTCATTCTGAACATGGGCGCTGACAAGTATCTGGCGATGGGCAAGCCGAACAACGGCGGTTCGAAGATCTTCTCGATCTCGGGCGACGTTGAGCTGCCAGGCAATTACGAAGTTCCGCTCGGCACCCCGTTTGCCAAGCTGCTGGAACTGGCCGGTGGCATGCGCGGCGGCAAAAAGATCAAGGCGGTCATTCCGGGCGGTTCCTCGGCCCCGGTGATTCGCGGTGACATCATGATGGACACCGACCTCGACTACGACTCGATCGCCAAAGCTGGCTCGATGCTCGGTTCGGGCGCCGTTATCGTCATGGATGAAACCCGTTTCATGGTCAAGGCCATGGAACGTCTGGCGTATTTCTACTTCGAAGAATCGTGCGGTCAGTGCACCCCTTGCCGCGAAGGTACGGGCTGGATGTACCGCATGATCCATCGCATCGAAAACGGCCAGGGCCGTCCGTCGGATCTGGACGTGCTGCTGTCGGTGGCCGATAACATTCAGGGCCGCACCATTTGCGCTCTGGGTGACGCAGCGGCAATGCCGATGCGTGGCTTCATCAAGCAGTTCCGGGAAGAATTTGAATATCACATCGAGCACAAGCATTGCTTAGTGCCCGCTTACATCTAAGCTGCGTCAGGTAACGATCACCATGGTTGAAATCGAAATAGACGGCAAAAAAGTCGAAGTCCCTGCTGGTAGCATGGTGATGGACGCCGCCAACAAATTGGGA
>JBGSBQ010000559.1:0-3191 GCA_041730475.1 Sphingomonadaceae bacterium | reverse complement strand
ACGACGGGTTGGCGACGGCGACGGCGGAACTGAAAGGCGTCGGGCTCTGCTGCCGAGTGTTATTTGGAGATGCGCAGGATGGCGGAGGCCAGCTTGGAGAAGCACGGCGTCAGGTCGCTCTCAGTGGCGGCGTAACAATACACACCGACCGGCTTGTTGGCGTTGAAGCAGCGGCTGGGCGCATCGGTGGAGTTGGCCATGCACTTCAGCGTGTCCTCGCCTTTTTCCTTGTCGTAGCCGGTGCCTGTCTTGAGTTGCGAACCCAGCCCCAGCGTGAACACAAAGATCCCTTCATCGCGTGATTTCGAGGCCATCGCTTCGACCAGATTACGCGCTGCCCGGTTGACGTTGGCGTAGTTGATGGTGTTGCTGACCACCCGCGGCGTGTTGGTGACGATCGGGTATTCGCGCAGCGTGACGTCGTTCTCTTTGCCAAGCGGGTTATGGCCGTTGTACCAGTCCGGCAGCACGCTGGTCTTGTTCGGCAAATTGCTTGGGGTACAGTTGCCACCGATATCATCATAGGTCTTGTCCAGTTTGTACAAGCCGGCTGGCGTGCCGGAGCCATCATCGTCGGTATAAATGACACCGGGCTGGTTGCAGTCGGACGGCGTCTTCCACGTCAGGTAGGTGGCGAACGAGTTCGGCGAGCCGTCCGAGAAGAACACGATGACGCGCAGGCTGGAACGGTCCAGCGTGCCGATGCTGAGGATCTGCTTGCGCGCCCAATACATGCCTTCGGCCGACGCGGTCGATCCCTCGAACACATAGTTGCCGATATGGTTGTTCATGCTGGTACGATCAAAGCCGCGCGCGGTGGTGCGGATCGGATCATCGATCACCGCACCAAACGCAAAGTGCAGCAGTCCTACGCGGTCCTGACTGGCGCTGAATTTTTGCAAAAACGTCTGCGACGAGTCGATCACCGTATCGCCCACGCTCTTTAGCGAGCCCGAGGTATCGAGCACCACCACCATGTCCAGATCTTTGCGGATGGTCTGCGACGCTACCCCCGGCGACAGCGGACTGGTATTCAGCACCCCCATCAGCGACACCGGCATGGTGGCCTTGGCCGTGACGTCGATGGTGACCTTGCCGCGGTCGAAGGTCACCGTCGGCTCGTTCATGGTGGCCGTCGACAGCATGTAGTTGCTGGGGAAGTTGGCATTGAAGAAGCGTGCCGCTGCCGCCTTGGCGTTGGCGGCCTGGGTGGCCTGATCGTTCCCTTGCGTGACGGCGCGCGCCGCCGCCAGGCTGGCCGAGTCGGTGGCCGCGTTCAGCTTGGCCTTGACGGTGTAAGCCAGTCCGGCATCCAGCGCCAGCCCGACCACGCCGACCAGCACCGCCGCCGACAGGGCCACCATCAGTGTGATCTGGCCAGCTTGTTTGTGCAGGGTTGCGCGCATATCAGAATACCGTCATCGAATAAAGATCGGGGCCCAGCGTCGGCAGGCTCAGCGTACCGAGCTTGAAGCCGCTGAAGGCCATATTGAATTTGTAGAAGCTTTCGACCACATAGATCACTTCACCATCGGCCAGGCTGCCGCTCATCAGCGTGACGCCCGGTGCATTGCTGCCGCTCGGGACCACGCAGGTGCCGTCGCTGCCACTGGCCCAGTTGGAACAGCTCCAGATCTTGCTGCCCGGCGCATAGCCGCTAACACGGTAGCCGCGCACATTCTTGCTGTCATCCCAGCGGTACTGTTCCAGCACCACGCTGCGGGTGGTGCTGCCGCTGGTCTTGCCCATCACCTTGGTGATGTAAATCATGCCGCGGTTGTTCATGTCGAGCGGCGGCGCCGACGCTGCCACCGAACCAATCACGGCCTGGCTGTTATCTACCAGCTGCAGCGTGCCGCGCGCGGCCAGATTGGCGCCCTCGCGGCTCAGGTTAATCAGTATCATATTCGCCTGCACCGCGCGCGCCACATCAATCACGCCGACCAGCAACAGCATCAGGATCGGCAGCAGCAGCGCAAACTCCACCGCCGCCAGACCGGCCATCTTGCGGGGACGCCGCGCCATCATTGGAAAATCTCGTTACGCATGGTGGCGGCCACGGTGAATTTGTACACCCCGTTGGTGAAGAATTGCGCCAGCAGCGGGGTCGCCATCGGCCAGCTGCAATCGAGCTGCAACACCACAATATCGCCCGGCCCGCCGAACATATTCGAGGTGTACGCGGTGCTGCTGGCATACGCTTGCTTGTTGACGCTGATGACCGGCGTGACGCGGTCATACATGCCCATCGAACTGTCCTTGATCTTCTGGATGATGGCCAGATAGCGCTGCTGGTTGGCCGTATTCGGATCCTTGTCAACCTGGCCGGTAATACCGTAGCGCGCGCCTTCGCGCACCGCGTACTGCATCGTCAGCGTGGTGAAAAACACCAGACTCATCTCGACAATGCCGACCATCAGCAACAGCACCAGCGGCGCGATCAAGGCCATTTCAACGACAGCCGAGCCACGCTGACGGCGCGTCCCGCGGCTTGCTGCCTTCATCGGTTCTGCATTCATATACACGTTCAGGACAAAGTAGATATGCCAGTATGGCGTGCCCGACGGGGGCCCGGCAAGCGGCGTGATGCCGGACGATACCACGCGAGCGGCGGTAGCGCGCCAATTGTAGCTTGGATTAAACTTGTGTGGTGTTATTTGAAATTACAATTTGGAAACTTTTACCGGGTCCGGCGCGTCACACTGCCTTGCATAACAGTAAAAACTGACATGGACAGTTACCAAAACTATGCGTAGACTGCGCATGCAAAATGGCGCCCAAACTCCGCGCTGTCGCGCACAAGTCCGATCTTGCACCACTGGTTGTAGGCCCGTGCAAAATTGGTTTGAAGCGCTCATGGTCCAGTATAGGACCGACATACAGCGGCATGATAACGAGTGACAGCAAGAGTGACAGCAGACCGACAGACGCTTTCAGCGCCAACCAACAGTTACAACAACAACGATCGCCGGGTCGGTGATCGCATCGGCGCCTCGATGGTGTTCGTGATGCGTTTACTGCTGGCCATTTCCGCCGTCCTGACGCTGTACGTGGCGCCCGCCGACGTCGGCCGCATGAACCAGATTGCCTGGCTGGTGTTCCTGGCCTATGTCCTGCACAGCGCGGCATTGCTGCTGGCAGCACGCTATCTGGACACGCCGTTCTGGCACGGCAAGGTGGTGTACTGGCTG
>JBGSBQ010000558.1:0-3208 GCA_041730475.1 Sphingomonadaceae bacterium | reverse complement strand
CCACACCGACCGTGGTGCGGGCCGCACGGCCGTCGAAGGATACGGCGTACACGCTGTTATAGGCGGCAAAGTGGCGCATGTCGGTCAGGTAGCTGGTGATGGCGACGCAGTCCGACAACGTGGCCCCGGCTTCAGCCAGCGCCGCCGCGATCTTGTCGATCACGACCCGGGTCTGCACTGCGGCATCGCAGACCACGCTGCCGTCAGGGAGCGCGCTGGCGCCGGCCACGCTGCCATCGGCCTGACGCGCGCTCATGCCGGACACGTAGATGAAATCCCCGGCGCGACTCCATGCCGGATAGCGTCCCAGCGGCGCGATGGCCGCAGTGCTTGCGGTGGCGGCGCTCATGCGTGCTCCAGTCCCGGCATGCTGAAGCCTGCCGCCTGCAATTCGGACAGCAAACCTAGCTGCTGGTGCGCGCTCAGTGCCTGCAACGGCGGCCGTTGCAGCTGCCAGCTGCTTTGGCCGCGGAAGTAGCTGATGGTCCATTTCAGCGCAGCGATCATCGGATATTTCTGGATGATCTGGCGGATCACGTCGACCCGGGCCTGGGCTTGCTGCGCGCCCGGCTCCGACCAGTTGGAGCACAAGGCGCTGATCGCGCCCGGGTTGATGTTGATGGTGGCCGAGATGCAGCCCGCCGCTCCCAGCGGCATGGCGCGTGACAACAGGCTCTCCGAGGCCGGAAAAATATCGAGCTGCGGGAAGTTGCGCAGCATCGCAGCCAGATTCTCCCAGTCGCCCGAGCTGTCCTTGACGCCGCGTAGTTGCTGCGGGAAGCGCGTGGCCAGCCGTTCGATCAGATTCAGGCTGATGGGCACGCCGGAAAAGGCCGGGATGTGATATAGGAACACGCGCAAGCCTTGCAGGCCGACGCGCTCGATCAGCTGCGCGTAATACTCAAACAGGCCATCGTCGGACACGCCCTTGTAGAAAAACGGCGGCAGCACCAGCACCCCGGCACAGCCATGCTGGGTGGCGTGACGGCTCAGCGCCACGCTGTCCGGCAGCGCGCAGCAACCGGTGCCGGGCAGGATGCGGGCCGCGCTGGCGCCATCGGCCAGCAGGCGGTCCCGCAACTGCATGCGCTCACTGACAGTCAGCGAATTGGCTTCGCGATTGGTGCCGAATACGGCCAGCCCGGCGCCCTGCTGCTGCAACCAGCGACAATGGGACAGCCAGGCCTCGGTATCGGGGCTCAGATCGGGCTTGAAAGGCGTGACGGCGGGCGCAAACACCCCTGTCAATCGGTTCGACATCATTGTGCTACTCCAGATTTAAGTGATTCAGGTACGGGCTGCGCCGGCGGCCCGCGTGCTATCCAAAAAAGCCATCAGGGCCGGACCAAAGCTTGGGTCGGCGGTGCCGAGATGGGCGACGATGGAGGTATGGTTGTGGCCGGGAACCCGCAGCAAGCTGCATGGCGCACCAGCGGCGCACGCACGCAGCTGGAACTCCTCGCCATAGCGGTCCAGGTGCGGATTCTCGAATTCGGCAATCGCGACCAGCGTCGGCACGCTCAGGCGCGTCACATGGGTCACCGGCGACAGCAGCTCGTAGCGGCTCTCGTCCTGTCCCCAGTAAGCGCGCACCCCGGCCGCATTCGGGTTGTCGGCGCGGACGTCGGCGCGCAGGCGGGCGCTGATCAGCACCAGTCCGGACAGGCCGCCGTTGTCGCCGTCCCAGCCAGCCTCGCGGACGGCGCGGCGCGCCAGCGCCAGTGGCAGCGTCGGATCGAGCGCATAGGTGGCGGCGTGGGCGCCGCCGGCCGAGTGACCGACCAGCACGATGTGGCCCGGATCGCCGCCATAGCTGGCCACATGCGCGCGCAGCCAGGCCAGCGCCTGCGCGATATCGAGTGCTCCGGCCGGATACGGTGCTTCCGGCGCCAGCCGGTACTCAAGGTTGACCGCGACATAGCCATGGCGGGCGATGTAGCGCGTGACGTTGCCATAGATTTCGGCATTGCTGTTCATATTCCCGCGCAGGAAAGCGCCGCCGTGGACGAACACCACCACCGGCGCCGGCTGGCTCAAGCCGGCCGGACGATACAGGTCGAGGCGCTGGCGCGGATGCTCGCCGTACGCAATCCCGGCCTCACGCACCACGCCGCACGGGCCAAGCGCCTGCAAGTGCGGCGTGTAGATCGCCACCACCTGCTCGCGGTGACGATTGATATCTTCCGCCCAGCGCGGCCCCAGCGCCAGCATCTGCTCACGCTCGGCCGGCGCCAGCCCCTCGAATGCTGACGCCATCAGTACACCCCCATGATCTGGCTGATCTGCGCGATGTACTCGCCATAGCGCGGATTGCCCTTGATGTTTTCGGGACGGCGCGGACGTGGCAGGTCGATCGTAATGTCGTGCAGGATGCGGCCCGGCCGCCCCGACATCACCAGCACCCGGTCCGACAGGAACACCGCCTCCTGGATGCTGTGCGTGACCAGCAGCACGGTCTTCATGTGCTCCTGCCAGATGCGCAGCAGTTCCACATTCAGCAGGTCGCGCGTCAGCGCATCGAGGGCGCCGAATGGCTCATCCATCAGCAGAATCTGCGGATCGAGCGCCAAAATCTGGCCGATCGAAGCACGCTGGCGCATGCCGCCGGACAGCTCGTGCGGATAGTTGTTCTCGAAGCCGGACAGGCCCAGCGTGCGGGTCAGCTCACGTACCTTGGGCGCCACCGTTTCCGCTGGCAGCTTGCGCAGCTGCGCGCCCAGCATCATGTTCTGCTCCACGGTCAGCCACGGCAGCATATTACTGGTCTGGAACACCACGCCGATTTCCGGCACCGGCTTGCTGACCTCGCGGTTGCACACCTGGACCACGCCCTCGCTGTGCGATACCAGTCCGGCCACGATACGCAGCAAAGTACTTTTGCCACAACCACTGGGGCCGAGAATAGAGACAAACTCGCGCTCGCGGATTGCCAGTGACACGTCTTCCAGCGCATTCACCGCATGCTTGCCGGGGAAGCGCTTGACCACGTCGGCGACCCGGATCGCCACTTTGGCGCCCGCCTCCTGCGCCACGGCGCCAGCAGAAGCGGCTGCTGCAGGCATCATTTTCAGATTCATCGTTGCTCCCATGTTTACACCGCCTTGCCGCGCCACCAGACGGCGCGTGACAGGATTTCAACCACCCAGTACAGCAGGCTGGCCAGCAAGGTAATCGCCAGAATGGCCGCGAACATCAGGTCCGTCTGCGC
>JBGSBQ010000557.1:0-3213 GCA_041730475.1 Sphingomonadaceae bacterium | reverse complement strand
CCTGCCCTCGGCCCAGATGCAGGGCATGGAGCAGCGCGGCCAGTAGCTTGCGGTCCGGGGGAGCGGCGGTGGCGTGCATGGTGAAGGTTGATCTCCGTCAAAGTTCCATCATGTCCCGAATTGCCGACGCTGTTTTTCCTTTCCGCATGACCATTGATTCAAATCAAGCCGGGTGGCCGTCAGGCGCGTCATGTTCTTGCTGTCGGTCATTAAAAAACCATACAGGGAGAACCACGATGTCGCACCCCAGCCCCCGGCGCGTCCTTGCAGAGCAGAGCTGGCCCGCCTTTGTCAGCCGTCGTATCGATCAGCACTATGTGGTGCGCATTGCCGGCCTGTTGGGCGGCGAGCATCCGCATGCATGGCAGCCGGTGCCGGCGCAGGCGATTTTTTTGGCCGGCAATGACTACCTGTGTCTGGCGGCGGAGCCGGTCTTGCGCCAGGCCCAGCGGCGCGCGCTGGAAGCGGGGCAGGGCGAGTTGCTGATGTCGGCCGTGTACCTGCAGGAAGGCAGCGCACAGCACCGGCTGGAACACAAGCTAGCGCGCTTCATGGGGGCCGAGGATGGCATCCTGACCCAGTCCGGCTGGGCCGCGAATACAGGACTGGTGCAGTGTCTGGCGCAGGACGGGGTGCCGGTCTACCTCGACCTGCAAGCCCATGCGTCGCTGTGGGAAGGCGTGCAGTCGGCTGGTGCGCAGCCGCTCGGCTTCCTGCACAACGACTGCGCGCACCTGCAGCGCCAGATCGCCAGGCACGGGGCCGGCATCATCGCCGTCGACGCCGTGTACAGCACCAACGGCAGCGTCGCACCGCTGGCCGAACTGGTCGAGATTGCCGAGCGCAGCGGCTGCATCCTGATCGTCGACGAATCGCATTCTTTGGGCACGCACGGGCCGCAGGGCGCCGGGCTGGTGGCGCAGATGGGACTGTGCGAGCGGGTCCATTTCCGTACCGCGTCGCTGGCCAAGGCCTTCGCCGGGCGTGCCGGCTTCATCACCTGTTCCAGCCACTTCAAGGGCTATTTCCTGTCCGAGTCGCGGCCGGCGATTTTCAGTTCCTGCCTGCTGTCGCATGAACTGGCGTGGTTCGATGCGGCGATAGACTTCATAGCCGCCGCCGATGAGCGGCGCGCCGCGCTGCACCTGAACGCCAGCATGATACGCGCCAGCCTGCGTGAGCTGGGGTTTCATGTTGACGACGGCAGCGAGCAGATCATTGCACTGGAAGCGGGCCCGGAACCGCGTACGCTGGCGCTGCGCAAGGCGCTCGAGCGGCACGGCATGTATGGCGCCATGTTCTGCGCACCGGCCACCGCCAAAAACCGCTCGCTGGTGCGGCTGACGCTGAACTCGGGACTGAGCACGCTGGAGGTGTGCCGGCTGCTGGCCGCCTGCGCCGCAATCCGCGACGAGACCGGGCTTGACAGCTGGTCGTCGACGCGCCGCCAACGTCAGCTGGCGCTGGTCTGACACGGGGCCGCCCGTGCGCTATGATGGCGGCTATGACTGAACCTACTACCACCCTGTTTGAGATCATCGGCGGCGAAGCACGCATCCGCGAGATGGTCGACCGTTTCTACGACCTGATGGAGCTGGAGCCGCAGTTCGCGCTGCTGCGTGCCGCCCATCCGCCGTCGCTCGACAATGCGCACGACCGGCTGGCCTGGTTCCTGACCGGCTGGATGGGCGGGCCGGATCTGTACATCGAACGCTTCGGCCACCCGCGCCTGCGCGCCCGTCATATGCCGTTCGCGATCGGCACCCAGGAACGCGACCAGTGGCTGCAAGCGATGGCGTGGGCGATGGAGGACGTCGGCATCGCCGAGCCGTTGCGGCTGCGCCTGATGGAATCGTTCTACCAGACCGCCGACTGGATGCGGAACAAGGCGGACTGACATGGGCCAGATCGAATTCATCGTGCTGCTGGCCTTGGGGCTGGTGCTGCTGGCCATGCAAGTGTTGCTGGTGCTGCGCGGCCGGGCCGGTGCGGTGGCCGGGATCGATGCCGGCGCCGGTCTGGCCGAACGCATCGAACGGGTGGAACGCGAAGTGCGGCTGCAATTGCAGGCCACCGCACAAGCCTCGCAGGCGGCCACGCTGCAGCAGTTTGAGGGCATGCGGCGCCAGCTCGAAGTGCAGGGCCAGAGCGGACGCGAAGAACAGGCGCGCAGCCTGAAGCACTTCGCCGACAGCATGAACCTGCGCATGGTGGAAATCCGCGCCACGCTGGAAGCCAAGATCAAGGATCTGCAGGCCGACAATGGCGCGCGGCTGGAAGAGATGCGCAAGACCGTCGATGAAAAGCTGCACGCGACGCTGGAATCGCGCCTGAGCGAGTCGTTCAAGCAGGTCTCGGAGCGGCTGGAGCGGGTCCATCAGGGCCTCGGCGAGATGCAGCAGCTGGCGCTCGGCGTGGGCGACCTGAAACGGGTGCTGACCAATGTGAAGACGCGCGGCACCTGGGGCGAAGTGCAACTGGAGATGCTGCTGGAGCAGGTGCTGACGCCGGAGCAGTATGCGAAGAATGTCGAGACCATCGCCGGCAGCGGCGCGCGGGTCGAGTTTGCGCTGAAGCTGCCGGGGCAGGTCGAAGGCGGGCCGCCGGTGTGGATGCCGATCGATGCCAAATTCCCCAAGGAGCAGTACGAGCGTCTGCTGGAAGCGGCCGACCGCGCCGATGCCGAAGGCGTGGCACTGGCCGGGCGCGAGCTGGAGCGGGCGGTGCGCAACGAAGCCAAGACCATCGCCGAGAAATACCTGTCACCGCCGCACACCACCGATTTTGCGATCCTGTTCCTGCCGACCGAAGGCTTGTATGCCGAAGTGATGCGGCGCCCCGGTCTGGCCGACGAACTGCAGCGGGTCAACCGCATCAGCATCGCCGGGCCGTCGACGCTGTCGGCGCTGCTAAACAGTTTGCAGATGGGCTTCCGCACGCTGGCGCTGGAAAAGCGCTCGTCCGAAGTGTGGCAGGTGCTGGGCGCGGTGAAGACTGAATTTACCAAGTTCGGCGACGTGCTGGCGCTGACCAAGCAAACGCTGGAACGCGCCGCCAAGAATATCGAATCGGCCGAGACCCGCAGCCGGCAGATGGCGCGCAAGCTGAAATCGGTGGAAGCGCTGCCGAGCGAAGCGGCGCAATTGCTGCTGGGCCCAGAGCTTGATGCAGGAGACCCAGACGCAGCCTGAATCGACCGCCCCCCCCCCCCCG
>JBGSBQ010000556.1:0-3219 GCA_041730475.1 Sphingomonadaceae bacterium | reverse complement strand
CCCCCCACGGTGGGTGGCTTAGCCGGGATGGCGCATGGCGCCGTGCATCTTGCCCAGATGCTCGGCCAGTTTCTGGCGCTGGGCCGGGGTTAGCACCTCACCCACATCGGCAATCAGTTGCACCACCCGCTTTGAGGCCTGGTCGGCCAGCTGCATCAGCTGTAGCCGTGAGGCCTCCATGGCCGCGCGGTCCATGCCGGTCTCGGTCAGGGTCTGCAAGGCCTTGCTGTGTGCCGCATGCAATTGCTGGTGCAACGGCTGCAGGTCCTGCATCGCCTGTTTGACCAGTGGGTCGATCTTCGCCTTTTGGTTCTCGCTGGCGTCCAGCTCCGCGTACAAGTGCTTCAGCACGTGGTCAGCGTGGGCTGCCGGATCGCCAGCGTGCATGGCCTGCATGCCCATGCGATGGTCGACGGCGAAGGCGCCCGCACCCGCAACGAGGGCGGAGCCGAGCAGGAAAGCGGCGATGGTTTGACGGTTGATGAAGCGCATGGTGAGTCCTCGTGAAGTTTAGGGAGACAACGCTAGCCAGTGTGGGCGCCGACGGTGAAGCCCCGATGTCGCCGAGGTAAAGATTTGTTAAGCGCAGGCCGCGTACAGAGGGCGGGAAGTATCGCTTTGTAGCGAGTTTGTATCCAGAGGCTGCAGCGGAGTACGGCCAATGGCTGCCTATGCTAGAGTCCACGCATTGAAGCGCCATGGTCTTTTTGCTATGGCCCGCAGCCCAGAAAAAGGATAATCGATGGAATCGCACCAGCAGCCGATCTTGAACGCTCCTCGTCCAACCCGCAGTCGCCGCTCGAAAGTGGTCGGTGGCGTGATTGCCGTTGCTGCCATGGCTGCGTTGGGGGGCTTGGCGTGGTATCTGACCCATCCAGCCGCGGGTGCTGGCGCGGACGGTCCCGGCGCGCCCGGCGCGGCCGGTCCCGGAGGCCCCGGCGGTCCCGGTGGGCCGGGTGGCCCCGGCGGCAGCCGGCGCGGCGGCATGCCATCGACGGTGGGCGTGGCGACGGCAGAAAAGGCGGATATCCCGATCGTTATCGATGCGCTGGGCACGGTGACGGCGGCGGCCACCACCACGGTGCGCCCGCAGGTGTCGGGCATCTTGCAGAAAGTGCTGTTCAAGGAAGGCCAGATGGTCAAGGCCGGGCAGGTGCTGGCGCAGATCGATGCACGCCAGTTTGAGATGGCGCTGTTGCAGGCCAGCGGCCAACGCCAGCGCGACGAGGCGCAACTGGACAATGCGAAACTGACGCTGGAACGCTATCGCACCCTGCTGGGACAGGATTCGATCGCACGTCAGGATGTCGACACACAGGCGGCGCTGGTCAAGCAGCTGGAAGGCACGGTGATGACCGACCGTGCCGCCGAAGGCACGGCCAAACTGAATCTGGGCTACACCAAGGTGATCGCGCCGATTACCGGCCGGGTGGGCTTGCGGGTGGTCGACGTTGGCAATCTGGTCAGCTCGGGCGATACCAGTGGGCTGGCCGTGATCACCCAGCTGTCGCCGATTGATGTCGAGTTCTCGATCCCGCAGGATAGCGTGCAGGTGGTGATGCAGCAGTCCAGCGCCGGTGGTGCGCTGCCGGCCGTGGCGCTGGGCCGCCCCCGCGCCATCACGCTGGGCAGCGGCCAGTTCGCGGCGCTGGACAATCAGGTCGACGTGCAGACCGGAACCGTGAAAGCCAAGGCGCGCTTCGCCAACGACAAATTTGCGCTGTTCCCGAGCCAGTTCGTCAACGTGCGACTGGAGCTGCGCACCATCAAGGACGCCATCATGGTGCCGGTGACGGCGCTGCGGCATGGCACCAGCGGCGACTATGTGTTCGTGCTGAAGGCTGATAAGACGGTCGCGCAGCGTCCCGTCACGCGCGGCCAGAGCACCGTCGACAAGGTGCAGATCGCCAGCGGCCTGCAAGTGGGCGAGCAGGTGATTACCGAGGGCGCTGACCGCCTGAAGGATGGTTCCAAGGTGGTGCTGCCGGGTGAGCGCGGTGGCCGTGGCAAGGGCGGCAAAGGTGCCGAGGGCAGTGGCCCGACCGGTGCCGCAGCGGCCAGTGCTGAGGCACCGGCCGGTGGCGAGCGTGCGCAGCGTCAGCGTCCGGCAGAAGGCGCGGCCAAGCAATGAGTCCATCAGCACCCTTTATCCAGCGCCCGGTAGCGACCTCGCTGCTGATGCTGGCGATCGTCCTCGCGGGCATCGTCGGTTTCAAGTTCTTGCCGCTGTCGGCGCTGCCGCAAGTCGATTTCCCGACCATTCAGGTCCAGACTCTGTACCCGGGCGGCAGCCCCGAAGTGATGGGGCAGACCGTGACCGCGCCGCTGGAGCGCCAGTTCGGTCAGATGGCCGGCTTGCAGCGCATGAGTTCCACCAGCGCTGCCGGAGTCTCCATTATCACGTTGCAGTTTGGCCTGGGCCAGACCCTGGACGTGGCGGAACAGGAAGTGCAGGCCGCCATCAATGCCGGCACCTCGTTGCTGCCGACCGACCTGACGGCGCCGCCGGTGTACGCCAAGGTCAATCCAGCCGATGCGCCGGTGCTGACGCTGGCGATTACGTCGGACACGATGCCGTTGACCGAAGTGCAGAACATCGTCAACACCCGGCTGGCACTGAAAATCAGTCAGGTCAGCGGGGTCGGGCTGGTCACGCTGAGTGGCGGCCAGCGGCCAGCCGTGCGGATACAGGCCGATACCAATGTACTGGCTTCATACGGTCTGGGGCTGGATACGCTGCGCACCGCCATCACGGCAGCCAACGCGAATGGCGCCAAGGGTAACTTCGACGGCCCGACGCGCGCCTACAGCATCAACGCCAACGATCAGCTGCTGACGGCCAGGGAATATCAGGACTTGATCCTGGCCTACAAGAACGGTGCGCCGATCCGGCTGCGCGATGTGGCGCAGGTCGTCGACAGCGCCGAAAACGTTGAACTGGGTGCGTGGTCCGGCCATCAGGGCACCTTGAAACAGGCCATCATCCTGAACGTGCAGCGTCAGCCGGGGGCCAACGTCATCTCGACCGTGGACGCCATCAAGAAGCGCCTGCCGGAGTTGCAGGCTGGTCTGCCGGGCGCGCTGAAGGTCGAGGTGCTGAGTGACCGCACCACCGGCATACGCGCGTCGGTCATGCATGTGCAGATTGAATTGCTACTGGCAGTCTTGTTGGTTGTGCTGGTGATTTTTGCTTTCTTGCACAGCTTGCGCGCTACCGTG
>JBGSBQ010000555.1:0-3219 GCA_041730475.1 Sphingomonadaceae bacterium | reverse complement strand
GTGCCGGAAAACCTCGCCGTGCTGCACGATGCGCTGGATGAATCGGGCTTCACCGTGCTGGTCGCCAACCACGGCGAGGCGGCGCTGCTGCAAGCCGCCGAAGCGCAGCCCGACATCATCTTGCTGGACGCCATGATGCCGGGCATGGACGGTTTCACCGTCTGCCGTCATCTGAAAGAAAATGCCGTCACGCGCCATATCCCGGTGGTCTTCATGACCGGCCTGACCGAATCGGAGCATGTGGTCGCCGCCTTTAATGCGGGCGGCACCGACTATGTGACCAAACCGCTGCGCACCTCCGAAGTACTGGCCCGCATCGCCGCCCACCTGCATACCGCGCGCCAGATGAACCAGGCCCGCAGCGCACTGGACGCCTTCGGCAATGCGGTGATCGCGATCGCACCGCGCAGTGGCCGCATCGTCTGGCAAACCCCGCTGGCGCGGCAGCTGATGCAAGCCTATTTCCTGCCGCCGGAGCCGGCGCCGGGACTGGCGCCCGAACCCTCGTGGCGCATGCCAGAAGCACTGGCCGCGTGGCTGGCCGCGACCCAGCAAGCGCACGGCCGCGGCGAAGCACACCCGCCGCTGCAGGTGGCGCTGGGCCAGAAACGGCTGGTGTTCTCGGCCGCCGAATACAGCGAGGACGAGCAATGGATGATCGTGCTGCGCGAAGAATCGGACGCCGCGCTGATCGAGAACCTGATGAGTACCTTCCGCCTGACGCAGCGCGAGTCCGAAGTGCTGAACTGGGTCATCAAGGGCAAGACCAACCGTGACATTGGCGACATCCTCGGCACCAGCCCGCGTACCGTGAACAAACATCTGGAACACGTGTTCGTCAAGCTGGGGGTCGAAACCCGAACCTCGGCGGCCTCGATGGCGGTGTCGCAGATCGCCCACTTGCAGGATAAAAACTGGCGTTAACGACATCCTTTCATGCTAGGATCGACTCCGGGCCAGGCTAACAGACCGCGAGTCGATGAACACCACAATCAAGCGTGCACTATTTTGCTGGACTCTGGCCACCATGCTGGCCAGCACGCCGTTGCTGGCCGCCGATATCCCGGTCACCATCTATGCCGATGCCGGCTACCCGCCCTATTCCTACGACAAGAACGGCAAACCCGCCGGCCTGTATTACGAGATTGTCAAAGCGGCGTTCGCCCGCATGCATGGCTACACCATCGAGGTGCAGACCGTACCGTGGCGGCGCGGCATGGCGCTGCTGAAGAGCGGTACTGCCTTCGCCCTGTACCCGCCCTACCTGAACACCCGCGACGAACCCTGGACCTGGCCTTATTCCCAGCCCCTGTATGAAGAAAAAGTGGTGGCAGTGTGCCGCAAGGACGTGCTGGCGAGCAAAGCACGGAAGCGCTGGCCGCAGGATTTTTATGGTCTGACCATCGGCAACAACGCCGGCTTCATCGTCGGTGGTGTGGAGTTCGACAAGGCGGTGCGCGCCGGCAGCCTGCGCATGGAGGAAGCCAACGACACCGCCACCAACATCATCAAGATGGGCCTGAAACGCATCGACTGCTACATCAACGACCGCGTGTCGATCCAGTGGACCAAAAGCCAGCTGGTGGCCGAGCGCAAATATGACGAGGGTGGCGCCCACGCCGAACTGGCCGAAGCCACACTGATCGCGGTCGAACAGGGCTTCCTCGGCTACACCAGCCGCGATGCCGGCAAATTCACTTACAAGGAAGACTTCGCGCGCCAGTTCGACGAAGCGATCTACCAGATGAAACGTAGCGGCGAAATTGATACCATCGCCCGTAACTTCTTCAAAACCCACTAGGCTGCTGCCATGGCCACCACTGACCCACGCGTCGACGCGTATATTGCCGCTGCCGCAGATTTTGCGCAGCCGGTGCTCAACCATGTGCGCGCCGTGGTCCATGCGGCCTGCCCCGACGTCGAGGAAACCATGAAGTGGAGCTTCCCGCACTTCATGTACCACGGCATGCTATGCAGCATGGCCGCCTTCAAAAGCCATTGCGCGCTGAATTTCTGGAAGGCGGCGCTGCTGATCGACGCTGCCGATGACAAGGGCAAACAGGCGATGGGTCAGTTCGGCCGCATTACCACCATTGCCGACCTGCCACCAGTGCCGGCATTAAGCGCCTACCTGCAGCAGGCCATGCAGCTCAATGACGCCGGCATCAAGACGCCGGCGCGCGCCAAAGTGGCGGCCAAGTCCGCCGCCGCCGCCGTCAGCCCCGACTTCTTCAGTGCCGCGCTGGCCGCCAATCCAACGGCACAACAGCACTTCGCGTCCTTCAGCACCAGCAAGCAGCGCGAATATATCGACTGGCTGACCGAGGCCAAGACCGAAGCCACCCGCCAGCGCCGCCTCGAGCAAGCCATCGGCTGGATCGCTGAAGGCAAGACCCGGAACTGGAAATACGAGAAGTGCTGAAGCGCGCGCGCCAGCCTCCCTACACCGCCAGATGGCGCTTGACGTCCGGGTCATTCATAGCCGACTGTGGGCCAGCCGCAACCACTTCGCCGCGTGACAGCACGACAAACTGGTCGGCCAGCTCGTGGGCAAAATCGAAGTACTGCTCGCACAACAGGATCGCCATGTCGCCGCGCTGGCGCAGCAGCCGGATCACGTTGCCGATATCCTTGATGATCGATGGCTGGATGCCTTCGGTCGGTTCGTCGAGGATGATCAGACGCGGCTCGGCCAGCAAGGCCCGCGCAATGGCGAGCTGCTGCTGCTGGCCGCCGGACAGGTCGCCGCCGCGCCGTTGCAGCATGTCCTTCAGCACCGGGAACAGTTCGTACACCTCGCCCTTGATCAGGGACGCCTGCTTGCCGGACTTGGTGGCGAGTCCCATCAGCAGGTTCTCCTCCACCGTCAGCCGCGCAAAGATCTCGCGCCCCTGCGGCACATAGGCGATCCCGGCCCGGGCCCGCTGGTGCGGCGCCAGCCGGGTGATGTCACGTCCACCCAGCGTCACGCTGCCGGCCGATACCGGCAATACCCCCATCAGGCATTTCAGCAGCGTAGTCTTGCCCACGCCGTTGCGGCCCAGCAGCGCCAGGCACTTGCCCTGCTCCAGTTCCAGCGACACCCCGCGCAAGGTATGCGACGAGCCATAGTACTGATTGAGTTTGTCCACTTGCAGATGCCGGTTGTGCATTCCTGGCGGCTCAATGAGCGCCACTATGGCGCTTTACAAGGCCTCAACAAAGCCGACATGGCCAAAC
>JBGSBQ010000554.1:0-3222 GCA_041730475.1 Sphingomonadaceae bacterium | reverse complement strand
CAGCTTCGCCACCTACGGCAATGCCGGCTGGCTGCGCGAGCAGGTGTGCAAATACATGTGCCCGTATGCCCGTTTCCAGAGCGCGATGTTTGACAAGGACACGCTGATCATCACCTATGACGCCAAGCGTGGCGAACCGCGTGGACCGTTGAACAAGAATACCGGTGGTTCCTGCATCGATTGCTCGATGTGCGTGCAAGTGTGCCCGACCGGGATCGACATTCGCAATGGCCTGCAGTATGAGTGCATCGGTTGCACCGCCTGCATCGATGCCTGCGACACGGTGATGGACAAGATCGAGCGCCCGCGTGGCCTGATACGCTTCAGTACCCACCATGCGCTGGACGAACATTACACGCCGACCCAGATCCGCCAGCACATTCTGCGGCCACGGGTGCTGATCTATGGCGCCGTGCTGGGCCTGATCGTCGCGCTGATGGGGACGGCACTGTGGCTGCGCACGCCATTGAAGATGGACGTGATCCGCGACCGTGGTACGCTGGGGCGCGAAGTCGAGGATGGCATTATCGAGAACGTATACCGGCTGCAGATCATGAATACGACCGAGCAGCGTCACACGTATAAGATCAAGGTTGATGGCTTGCCATCGCTGAGTCAGGCCACCGACGACAAGGTGACGCTGGGCTCGACCGAAACCATGGCCCATGCGATCCGCCTGCGGGTGCCGCATGGCGTGGGACAGCCGGGCTCGAACAAGATCACAATCAGCTTGCAGGCGGTCGATAATCCGTCGCTGCAAGTCACTGAGCGCGCCGTGTTCTTTGTGCCGCGCTGACCGATACCGATTGAGGAGAATCACATGAATGAAACGCTGAACTTGCCGGCCGCCCCGTGGTGGCGTCATCGCTGGCCGTGGTTGCTGATGCTGGGGCCGGCCCTGGTGGCGGTGGCGGGCAGTTACACCGGCTATCTGGCGTATTCGCGTCAGGATGCGCTGGTGGTGGGCGATTATTACAAGCAGGGCAAGGCGATCAACCAGGATCTGCGGCGCGACCGCGCGGCGACGGCGCTGGGACTGAATATGGCGCTGCGCTATGATCCGGCGGGCGGGCAACTGGCGGGCCGGGTGGTGGGCGCCGGCATGACGGCACCAGCTGGGACGCTGCAATTGCACCTGGCGCACGCGACCCAGCCGGAAAAGGATGTGCGGCTGTTGCTGAAACCTGATCATGACGGCTATTTCAGTGTCAGCCTGCCGCTGCTGGAGCGCAGCCGCTGGACCGTGCTGCTGGAAGATGATCAGCGCGCGTGGCGGTTGGAGGGGCACTGGGAGTATCCGCTGCAGCGCGAGCTGGCAGTGCAGGCGGATGCCCGCTAGACATATAGAAAGGCCGCTGACCAGCAGCAATGTTGCGCAGTCAAAGCGCCGTTGCGTGCCCTTACACCCCAAAGCAAGACCCGGGGTCAGACCCGTCGGGTCTGACCCCAGCTTTGCGCCGGTGGGGTTGGCCAGCCGATCGGCGCTCTAACTGAACTGCATTGGCGCATCGGCGGCCTGTGCCCTTGGTAGCGACGCCCGATCACCGCTTAATCTGACCCCAGCTTTCCGCCGGTGGGGTTGGCCGGCCGATCGGCGCATTAACTGCAGCGGCCGGTGCCTATGAGCAAGCTTTCCGACCATTGCTTATTCCGGCAGCGGCACTCCGTCGGCAATGCGGCGGATTTCTTCCGGCTTCAGCAAGCTGATTGCGCGTTGCCGGTTGATCAGCCAGCCATGGCGGCGGAAGGCGCTCAGCACCCGGCTCACCGTGGCCGGCGTCAGCCCCAGATAATCGCCGATATCCTGGCGCGACATGGGCAGCGGCGCTGCGCTCTGGTTGGCGCCCGGCGCCCGCGTCATGCGCAGCAGGAACTGCGCCACCCGTTGTGCCGCCGTGGCACAGCGCAGCATCTGCGCCAGATTCTGCTGGCGCGCGATTTCGCGTCCTAAAATGTGCCCGAACAGATCCGCGCTGCGCGGCTGGTCCGCCAGCCGCATTGCCAGCCTGTCATACGGCAGCGCATCAATCACGCAATCGGTCAGCGCCACGGCACAGGCGTGCTGCTGGTGCTGGGCCAGGGCGTCCAGCCCCAGCCAGTCATCGGTGGTCGGGAATTCGATGATGCGTTGCACGCCGTCGGCATTGACCTGATACAGCTTCAGGTAGCCGCTGCGCACGAAGAACAGGTGGTCGCGCACTTTGTCGTGCATGTGGAACAGTTCTTCCCCGCGCTGCAAGTGCAGGCGGCGCGACGACAGGCAGGCATTCAGGTCGGCCGGCTTGTCATCGAGGCAGATCGGACTGAGCGAGCAGGCCGCGCAGCGTGCCGTAGTGTCGTGATCGACGACGGCTTGCAGCATGGTCGGATGGATGGTCATAGGATGGCCCATCAGCATGCCTCCAGTTCGGGAAGATAGGCTTCCGGCAGCGGTCCGGCGGCCAGCTCGCGCAGCGCCGGCAAATCGAGGATGCTGACTTCGCGCTGGACGATGCTGAGGATGTCCTGGTCCTTCATCTGGATCAGCAGCCGGCTCAGACATTCCGCTGTGACGCCGAGGAAGCTGGCAATTTCGCCGCGCGCCATCTGCAGCCGGAACTCGCAGGCCGCGTAGCCGTTCGCCACATGGCGTTCCGATAACGACAGCAGGAACGCGGCCAGACGCTGGTCGGCATGGGTGTTGCGTAACATCAGGGTGATCGCCTGTTCGCGGCGAATCTGGTCGCTCAATAGCGCATGCAGGCCGTCCGGCAAGTCCGGCTCGCGGCGTTCGCGGCGTAGCAGCGGTTGCCATGCCAGTTTGCACACTTCGCTGTCCTCCAGCGCGACCACGGTGCAGGTCTGTTGACGTTGGCCGATTTCATTCAGGCCGATAAATTCGGGTGCCATGGCGAAGCCGACCACGCCAGCTTCCTGGTCGGGGCCTTCGCGCAGCAGCTTGAAGCTGCCGGAACGGATGGCGTAAATGCTGTTGCTGCCCAGCTCACCGGCCTGGTACAGCGTGGCATGGCGGGCAACCCGTACGCGTCGGCCAAAGAGTGGCTCGGCGCCGTCGCC
This sequence comes from Sphingomonadaceae bacterium, assembly GCA_041730475.1. Classification (GTDB taxonomy): domain Bacteria; phylum Pseudomonadota; class Gammaproteobacteria; order Burkholderiales; family Burkholderiaceae_D; genus Rugamonas. Next base: position 165 of record JBGSBQ010000554.1, on the reverse strand, counting down.
GGGCTGGCACAGCTTGTGGTGACGGCAGCGCTCGCAATGCTGGGATGCTGTCTGGTGGTAGGTGTCGGTTTGTTGTTGGCTCATAGCCCTCCCTGTGCTGGTAAAAAATCAACGATGACGGGAACGTGGGCATCGCAAGTCACGGTACTTTGTGATCTGGATCAG
>JBGSBQ010000553.1:0-3222 GCA_041730475.1 Sphingomonadaceae bacterium | reverse complement strand
GGTCGAAGCACGCGACATCGAACCGCTAGCCCCAGAAATCAAAATCGACGACTTCACCAAGATCGACCTGCGCATTGCGAAGATCGTCAACTGCGAGCACGTCGACGGCTCCGACAAGCTGCTGCGCCTGACGCTGGACGTGGGCGAAGGCCGCCTGCGCAACGTCTTCTCCGGCATCAAAGCCATGTACCAGCCCGAAGACCTGACCGGCAAGCTGACCGTCCTGGTCGCCAACCTGGCCCCGCGCAAGATGAAATTCGGCGTCTCCGAAGGCATGGTACTGGCCGCCTCGGCCGCGGATGAAAAAGCCACACCCGGCATCTACATCCTCAACCCATGGCCGGGCGCCGAGCCTGGCATGCGCATCCGCTAAGCCGCGCATGGCCGCCACCGCCCCCAGTATCGTGGTCCGCGAAGCGACCACGGAAGATGCCAGACTGATCGCCGACCTGACGCGCGCTGCGTGGGCCGGCAAGGTCAGCGTCACCTCCAGCGGCCACCGCGAAACGGCGGTACTGGTCGATGAACATCTGCGCACCGGCGGCGGCTTCCTGCTGCTGCTGAACGGACAAGCGGTGGGCAGCGTACGCTGGCTGCCGCTGGACAGCGAACCGGACGTATGGGAAGTGGCGCGCATGGGCGTGCTGCCCGAGCACCGTGGCGCCAACCTGTCGCAGCACCTGCTGGAAGCGGTGATCCACCACGGCCTCACCTGCGGCATTGAAGAAGTCCGGCTGGCGGTGCGCGCCGACCAGCCGCGCCTGATCGACTTCTACGCCGCCTTCGAATTTGAACTGGCCGAAGAACTCGAATACTCGCACGCCAATCCGCTCGAACCGGCGCCGCTGGTCATGCGCCGCCTGCTACGCCACTAAGCGGCGCGCCGGCGTCCCCACCTGAAATACCGAGACCACCTGCACCAGCTCGCCGGCCTGCGCGTGCAGGCTGACCGCCGCCGTCGCCATTTCCTCGACCAGCGTGGCATTGTGCTGGGTTGCCTGATCCATCTGGCTCACCGCCTGCCCCACCTGCGCCACACCGGCGGCCTGCTCACGACTGGCATCACTGATCTCGCCCATGATGGTAGTCACCTGCCCGATCGACGCCACCAGATGCGTCATCGTACTGCCCGCCTGCTGCACCAGCGCACTGCCTTCGTCGACCCGCTCCAGGCTGGCCCCGATCAAGGCCTTGATCTGGTGCGCCGCCTCCGCGCTGCGGCCCGCCAGCGCCCGCACCTCGGTCGCCACCACGGCAAACCCGCGCCCCTGCTCGCCGGCGCGGGCCGCTTCCACAGCGGCATTCAGTGCCAGGATATTGGTCTGGAACGCAATCCTATCGATCACGCCGATAATGTCGCCGATCTGCTGGCTCGACTGCTGTATCTGGCCCATGGTCCGCACCACCTGCCCGACCACCGCGCCGCCGTCGGCCGCCACCGCGCTGGCGGACTGCGCCAGCTGGTTGGCCTGACGCGCGCCGTCGGCATTCTGGCGCACCGTCGCCGCCAGCTGCTCCATGCTGGCCGCCGTCTGTTCCAGCGCACTGGCCTGCTGCTCGGTGCGGCCCGCCAGATCCTGATTGCCTTGTGCGATCTCGGCACTGGCGGCGGCCAGCCGCTCGGCGCCTTCGCGCACCGTCGATACCACCTGACCCAGCTGATCGCGCATGCGCCCCATCGCCGCCAGCAGGCTGACGCTGTCGCCGCGACGCAGCGCGATCGGCACCCGCAAATTACCGGCCGCAATCTGCGCCACCACTTGCGCTGCATACGCCGGTTCGCCGCCCAGCTGGCGCATCAGACCGCGCCACAACCACCATGCGAATACCGTGCTCAAGCATGCCGCCAGCATGGTGATCCCCAGCATCACCGTGCTGGCATGCAAGACGATCTGCTGGGCCGCGTCAGCATTCTTCTGCATCCCCGCCTTCTGATAATCCAGCAGCTCGTACAAGGTTTTGAAATAGGCCGTCTGCAGCGGCCGCGCCTCGCGCAGCAGCAGATCGCGCGCGCGCTGATTATCGTTGGCCAGTCCGAGCCGGATTGCCTGCTCGATCGCCGCGTTATACGGTCCGCGCGCCGCCTGCGCCTGCGCCAGCAACGCACGCCCACGCTCTGAGCGGATGCTCTGTTGCAGTTCGCCAAACAGCGCCGAATTCTTGCTCCAGGCGGCGCTGATGCGCTGCCGCTCACGCTGCATTTCCTGCTCTTCCGCCAACAACGCAATATTGCGTACCGCGCGCGCCACCAGATTGACGTTATCGATCACTTCATTGACCTGCACCACCTTGATCATGCGATCGTCGATCATCGTCCGCATTTCGCTGCCGATCCGCTGCAACTGGTAACGCCCATACAAGGCCACCACCAAGCCCGCCAGTATCACCAGACCAAAGCCCCACGCCAGCCGCGCACCGACCGTCGTCTGCTTGAAATGCATCGCCATCTCCCCGAAAAAAAAGGCAGTCTAGCGCAACATTTTATTTCCATAGAGCAATAACACTAATTTTCCTGGCAACTATCATCAGATGGCTATCATCTGTCGTCCAGAGCAAAATCCCCCGCCGGCGTAACACTGGGGTCACCCTAATGCCGCTAGGTTAGAGCGCCGAAGCGTGCGCTTGCACCCCAAAACAAGAACTGGGGTCAGACCCGGCGGGACTCGGCGTCCCCGTCTGACCCCGGCTTTGCTGTGGGGCTACCGCAAGCGCTGGTGGCCATTTCGGAAAACGGCGGCGTTGTAACGTGATGTCCGCCATGCTGCGCGACGGGACAATCTATGATCCCGCACGGCTCGCAACTGCTTGACGGAGGACATAGCCCCCCCTTAGCGGCGCGCCGACACCACGATCCCGCCGACAATCAGCGCAAACGCCGCCAGGTGGTAACTGTGCGGCGGCTCGCCCAGGAACGCCGACGACAGCACGGCCGTGAACAGCGGCGTCAGGTTAACGAAGAAGGCGCCCACGCTGGGCCCGGCCTGCTGCACGCCCGCACCCCAGCAACGGAACGCGATCACGGCTGGCCCCAGCGCCACATACAGCAGTGCCGCCAGCAAGGTCCAGCTCCACTGCACCGGCGCGGCGCCCAGCGCCCACTCACCAGCCGCGAACGCGCCCGACCATAACACCCCAAACCCCACCAGCGCCGCCAGAAAACCAGCCCAGTTGGCGCGCAACGGCCCCGTCACGGGCGAGCGTATCAGCCACCCGCGATACACC
>JBGSBQ010000552.1:0-3226 GCA_041730475.1 Sphingomonadaceae bacterium | reverse complement strand
GGATGACAACCCTTCGATGATAAGGGGGAGGTCATCGCCATCCGGCCCGGGATCGATCAGCGCGACCACCTGAACCCCGAAGGCATCGGCCAAAGATGTCAGTGTTTTCATGCTTGGCTCGCGCTTGCCGTTTTCAAGGTTTGATCGGACTGCGCCTGCGTCATGACGGCCAGCGCTGGCTGGTTGATGCCAGCCAGACCACGGTGGAAGCACGCAGCATCGCCCGGGTGGCGCCTGATCCGGCGCTGGCCACGCTGGTCGGCGCCGAACACGACGCCACCATCCGGTATGTGCAAACACCGGTCGGCACCAGCGATTTCCGCATGACGACGTATTTCGCCGATGTCGGCGATGTCAGTGCGCTGCAACTGGTGAATCAGGCGCAGACCGCGTATGTGCGCGACTATGTGCGCAGCAACCTGCCGCAATTTGCCGCGCTGCCGGTATTGTCGATGGCGTCGCCGTTCAAGACCGGCGCCGCCGGGGTCGGCGACTACACCGACGTCAGGCCGGGCGGGCTGGCTTTGAACCATGCCGCCGACCTGTATCTGTATCCGAATGCGCTGTACGCGGTGAAGGTGGATGGCGCCGGACTGAAAGCATGGCTGGAAAAGTCGGCCGAGCGCTTCAACCGCATCGATCCGCACAGCAGCGTGCCACAGCAATTGATCAATCCCGCCGTTGCCGGCTTCAACGCTGACATGCTGACCGATCCGGACGTCAGCTACCGGATTGACGTGACCCAGCCGGTTGGCCAGCGCATCGTTGGCCTCAGCTACCGGGGGCAGCGGGTCGCTGCCGCGCAGCAGTTCATCGTCGCGACGAATAACTATCGTGCCAGCGGCGGCGGTAACTTCCCCGGCCTGGATGGCAGCAAGACCGTGCTGGCCGCACCAGACGCCAGCCGCGAGGTGCTGATTGCCTATCTGCGCAAGGTTGGTCAGCTGACCCGCGCCGCCAATGGCGCCAGCCGCAGCTGGCGTTTTGCACCGGTTGCAGTGCAGGGGCCGGTGCTGTTCCGCAGCGCGCCCGGCTTGGCCGGACTGGCACGCGAGGCTGGCCTTGATTATGTGTCGCCCTACCGTTCCGACGATGATGCGGGTGACGGTTACGCGCAATATGCGATTGATCTGTCCAAATGACGGGGCCTCGCGTGCTGCGTCTGGCCGCCACCGCGCTGGCGCTGCTGCTGCTGGCAGGCGGCAGTGCGCAGGCTGGCCCGGTTGACGAGGCGCGTCAGCATCTGCGCGGTAGCGCACAACGGCCGGCTGACCTGCCGCGCGCCTTCCGCTTGTTCAGCGCTGCGGCCAAGGGTGGCGATCCGCAGGCCGCCTATTATCTGGGTCTGATGTACAAGAACGGCATGGCCGTGGCCCGAGATACCCGTAGCGCCGCCCAGTGGCTGAAATTTGCTGCCGAGCGCGGCGTGCCGGCCGCCATGTTCGTGCTGGCCAATCTGCACCTGAGTGGGGATGGCGTGGCGCGCGACGAACTGGCGGCACGGCGCTGGATCGAGAAGGCGGCCGACCTCGATTATCCGGAAGCGGTGATGGCGATGGCGATCGGTCTGCGCGATGGTTCCATGGGCTTCGAGCGCAACGAGGCGCTATCGGACGCGCATATGAAAATGGCGGCCCACGCCTTGCAGCAGCGCAGTCCCGGTATGTAAATGCCGGTTAAAAAGCGGCTCCATTCCCATACATCTTTTCCTTACGGTTTGCTTACAGTGTGTAGCGTGTTTTGTTGAACCGCACTCTGCTGCGACGCGACATAGCATTCTGTTGCTCCCCCTGATTTACTCCCCTACAATGCCCCATCGATGGTGCCTCTATCCAGCGTAAGACATTATAAAAATGTTGTAACCAGGAGATAACAGATGAATTTCAAAATGAAATTGCTCGTTGCAGGCGTAGTGCTCGGTTTCTCGGCTTCTTCGATGGCGGCGGAGCCGATCAAGATCGGTGTGTCCGGCCCGTTCACCGGCGGTTCCGCGCCGATGGGCGTATCGATGCGCGACGGCGTCAAGCTGGCCGTGGCGGAGATTAATGCCAAAGGTGGCTTGCTGGGTCGTCAGATTCAGCTGATTGAACGCGACGACGAAGCGAAGAACGAACGCGGGGTCCAGATCGCTCAGGAACTGATCAATAAAGAGCGGGTCACGGCCACCGTCGGCTACATCAACACCGGCGTCGCGCTGGCCTCGCAACGCTTCTATCAGGAAGCCAAAATCCCGGTCATGAACAACGTGGCGACTGGTTCCATCGTCACCAAACAATTCGCTGACCAGCCGGAAAACTATATTTTCCGCAATGCCGCCAGCGACACCATCCAGTCCGGCATGATCGTGCAGGAAGCGGTCGATACCCGCAAGTTCAAGAAAGTCGCGATTCTGGCCGACTCCACCAACTACGGCCAGCTGGGGCGCGAAGATCTGGAAAAAGCGCTCGATAAAAAAGGCATGAAGCCGGTCGCGGTCGAAAAATACAATCTGAAGGACGTCGACATGACGGCCCAGCTGCTGAAGGCCAAGCAGGCCGGCGCCGAAGTGGTGCTGACCTACGGGATTGGTCCGGAACTGGCGCAGATCGCCAACGGCATGGAAAAACTGGGCTGGAAAGTACCGCTGATCGGCAGCTGGACCCTGTCGATGGCAAACTTCATCGACAACGCCGGCAAGAACGGCAACGGCACCCGTATGCCGCAGACCTTCATTCAGGACCCGACTACGCCGAAGCGCAAGGCCTTCATCGACGCCTACGTCAAGGCTTACCATCCGCCGGGCGACCGCATGCCATCGCCGGTATCGGCCGCGCAGGGCTATGACTCGATCTATCTGCTGGCTGCGGCCATCAAGCAGGCCGGCAGCACCGAAGGTCCGAAGATCAAGGCCGCGCTGGAAAACATGAATGAGAAGATCGAAGGCGTCGTGACGTCGTATTCGAAGCCGTTCACCAAGGATAACCACGAAGCGATCACCGCCGACATCACCGTATTTGGCGAAGTGAAAGACGGCAAGGTTGTCCTGGCCAAGTAAGCCGCTGCACTGGTAATTGCTAGCTAGCGGGCCAGACTTGACGATTCAAGCCTGGCCTTTTTCTTGTGGCGCCTGAGGTAAATCATGGACATCTTCCTGCAACTGGCATTCAGCGGTATTGCGCTCGGCATGATCTATGCCGTTATCGCATTTGGTTATCAACTTACATTTGCCACTTCCGGCACCCTTAAT
>JBGSBQ010000551.1:0-3226 GCA_041730475.1 Sphingomonadaceae bacterium | reverse complement strand
CCGCTAAGTTAAGGAGCCGTAGCGTGCGCTTACACCCCAAGACAAGACCTGGGGTCAGACCCGGCGGGACTCGGCGTCCCCGTCTGACCCCGGCTTTGCGTCGGTGGGGGTTGCTAGCAGATCTGCGCCTTAACTTAGCGGCATTAGCGCCAGTGTGTGGTTTGGGTGCATACTTGTGGAAGGATATTTACTTCGCACAGGAGTCGCTATGGCATCTATTTCTGAGCAAGCGTCCGAGGCCCGGCGTATCGCCACCCTGCATGCCTTGCAGCTGCTGGAGTCCGGGCCGGAGGAACGCTTTGATCGCCTGACCCGGCTGGCGCGGCGCCTGTTCAATGTACCGTTCGCCAAGGTGACGCTGGTCGACAGCGATCAGGTGCACACGCTGTCCTGCTGTGGCGGGCCGCAAGCGCCAGTATCACGTGACATTGCGTTCTGCTCGCAGACCATCCTCGACGACGAGGTACTGGTGGTGCCCGATGCGCTGGCCGACCCGCGCTACCGCGATTCGCCACTGGTGCTGGGCGAGCCCTTTGTGCGCTTCTACGCCGGCTGCCCGCTGACGGTGATGGATGGCAGCCGGCTGGGCGCACTGTGCCTGATCGATCACGTACCGCGTAAATTCACGCTCGAGGATCAGCAGTTGTTGCGCGACCTGGCCGCGCTGGTGGAGCGCGAACTGGCGGCAGTACAGCTGGCGACGCAATGCGACCTGACCGGGCTGGCCAACCGGCGCGGTTTCGAGATGCTGGGCCAGCAGGCGCTGGAAGTCTGCAAGCGCCTCGGCAAGCCGGCCGCGCTGCTGTACTTCGATTTGAATCGCTTCAAGGCGATCAACGATCGTTACGGTCATGGTGAGGGCGACCATGCGCTGCGCGTATTTGTCGAGGTGTTGCGGCGTATCCTGCGCAGCAGCGACCTGACGGCGCGTCTCGGTGGCGACGAGTTCGTGGCCATGTTGATCGATTCCGATGACGAACAGACCGCGGCTGTGATTGAACGCTTGCGTGCCACGCTGGCTGCGCGCAATGCCATCGACCAGCGCGGCTACGACATCCATTTCAGCGTCGGACAGGTAGCGCTGGACGGCCGCCTGCACGCCACGATCAGCGCCATGATGAACGACGCCGATGCGGAGATGTACCGCAACAAAGTGGCGCAGCGCAACGCCGTCGCGCACTGAGCGCGCCGTTCGTCAGCTGGGCTGGTGGGCCTCGCCGCTACGCCAGATGACGCGATTGCGGCCGGCTGCCTTGGCCTGATACAGGTGGTTATCCGCCGCCTCCAGCAGTTCGGCAGCGCTCTCGGCGCCGGCGCTGGTGAGCGTGACACCGCCCACGCTGGCCGTCAGCACGGGCGCGGCGACCGAGGTCTGGTGTGCAATGCCCAGCTCGACGATAGACTGGCAGATGCTGTGCGCCACATGGCGGGCTTGCTCGGCGAAGGTATCCGGCATCAGCAGCACCAGCTCCTCGCCGCCGTAACGGGCGGCCAGGTCGGCCGGGCGGCGCATGGCGGCGCTGACGGTGCGGGCCACGGCGCGCAGTGCGCGGTCGCCGGCCGGATGGCCATAATGGTCGTTGTACTGCTTGAAGCTGTCGATGTCGAGCACCGCCAGCGACAGCGGCAGGCCGTTGCGGCGGGCGCGCTGCCATTCGCTCTGGTAGACCTCGTCAAAGCGGCGCCGGTTGGCCAGCTCGGTCAGCCCATCGACGTGGGCCAGATGTTCCAGCAGGCGGCGCTGGCGCACCATCTGCAGGTGCAGCGCTACGCGCGCCATCACGACGGTGGCGTTGAAAGGCTTGGCGATGTAGTCGGCGGCGCCCATTTTCAGGCCGATGGCTTCATCTTCCGGCCGGTCCAGACCGGAAATAAAGATCACCGCGATGCCAGCCGTGGACGGTTGGGCACGCAGCTGGCGCAGCACTTCATAGCCGTCCATGTCGGGCATCATCACGTCCAGCAAAATCAGGTCCGGCAGGTGCTGGGCGGCGCGCTGCAGGCACTGCACGCCATTTTTGGCCAGCAGCACGGTGTATTCGGGTTTTAGCAAATCAGCCAGTACCGCACGGTTTAGCGTGTCGTCATCGGCGATCAGCACTTTTTGGGTGGCGACCAGGTTCATGCGCATTCTTCCAGATTCAGGTGCAGTGCTGCGGCCAGCGTGGCCAATGGTGCCAGTGCGGCAGCGTATTCAATGTCGTCCACCGCTTGCTGGATGGCGGCCAGCGTGATGGTGTAACCCGAGCCGGACAGGCGCTCTTGCAGCGCGGCCAGCAGGTCTTCGGCGCGGGCATCATCCTGCCGCAGACAGGCTTCCAGCTGGTCCAGCAGCTGGCCGACTTCGGCGCCGTGGGTGTGCAGCGCGACCGCGGTCCGGCCCAGCTGTGCCAGACCGGCCAGCACCCGATCCAGCGCGCTGGCCAGTTCGGCCGCGCTGCCGGGTTGGCGACCGGCGCGGACATCCTGTTCGACCTGGGTCGCCAGCGTCGACACCGCAGCGGCGCCCAGATAGGCGGCACTCGGGCGCAGGTTATGCGCCAGATGCTGAAGCCGGGCCATGTCGGCCACGGCCAGTGCGTCACGAATCGCGCCCGGTGCGCTGCGGTATTCCAGCAGGAAGTTGTGTACCCGGCGTTCCAGCTTGGCGCGCTGCTGGTCCACATTCTCCAGTGCGACCTGCCAGTCGATGCCGGCCACGGCCGGCAGTGGTGCCGGCTGGCCCGGTTGGCCCTCGGTCAACGGTTTCGCCACGGCCGTCGCCAGCGCCCGGCGTGCCAGGCGCTGGGCTGGGATCCATTTCAGCAGTGTGCGGAACAGCAACTCGGGATCGACCGGTTTGGTGACATGGTCATCCATGCCGGCTGCCAGGCTCTTGTCACGGTCGCTCGGCATGGCCCGCGCCGTCATGGCAATGATCGGCAGGTGCTGCAGGCGCTCGATGGTGCGGATGCGGCGCGCCGCCGTCAGGCCGTCCACCTCCTGCATCTGGATGTCCATCAGCACCAGGTCATAGTCGGCCTCCTGCACCATGCGCAGCGCCTCGCCGCCATGCACGGCAACGTCGATGCGGATGCGGGCACTGGCCAGAAAATCGGTGATGTTTGTACATCGCCTCATGAACCTCAGTGTTGAGTTCCTTGATGCGTTCATAGTGCTCACGCTCCGCCGTCGTCAGTGCCGAATATTCGGCCAGTTTTTCAGAAGCGTCTTCAACAATGTTCTG
>JBGSBQ010000550.1:0-3226 GCA_041730475.1 Sphingomonadaceae bacterium | reverse complement strand
GGCTTACCTGCCGATCACTGGGCTCGAACGGATTTCGCATCCAAATGACCAGTCCAGGACTAGGTAGGCCTGACATGCAAACGCTTGTCATGGCAATTCCTTCCATCGGTAATACCCCTAGGTTGAATTTTACTTCGCCGCTCTGGATGCGCGCCATGTCGAGCAGATTGGAGACCAAGGTGCTCATGCGCAGCGCCTCTTCATGCAGGGCCTGCGCCAGTTCCAGCTGCGAGGCGGCCAGTGGCGGCCGCGAGCCAGCCAGCGACTCGGACAGGCCGACCAGCGACGTCAGCGGCGTGCGCAGATCATGCGACAGCGCTGCCAGCAACGAGTTGCGCAGCCGTTCCGACTCCATGTTCACCAGCGCGTTCTGCGCCACTTCGAAGTAGTGCACCCGCTCCAGCGCAATCGCCGCCAGCGCCGCGAAGGTGTCGAGCTGCTGGCGCTGTTCCGGGATCAATATCCAGCGCTGGTACTCGGGTTCCAGCGCCAGCACGCCACGGGTGCGCATCGGCGCCACCAGCGGCAGGTAGAAGATGCGGCTGGCCGGCAGCGTATCCGTGCCCAGCCCTGCGCTCTCGGCATGGTCGTATGCCCATTGGGCGATACCGATGTCGAGCGCCGACAGGTCAGCGCCGCTGCTGTCCGGCAGCGGCGCTGACGGCATTTGCAGCCGGCCGCTGTCGTCGGGCAGCAGCAGCGTGGCGCGGGCGCGGAAGGCGGCACGCAGCGCGCGTTCAGTGGTCTCGAAAATCTGGTCGGTCATCAGGGCGCCAGACAGTTCGCGCGCGAATTCGTACAAGGCGCGTGAACGCGCTTCGCGCTGCGAGGCAACGCGTGCCTGAAAGCGCAGCCCGGCCGTCAGGTGGCCGGTAATCAGACCCACCGCCAGCATCACGGCAAAGGTAATCAGATACTGGAAATCCGAAATCGCCAGCGTGAAGCGCGGCGGAACGAAGAAGAAATCAAAACAGGCCACGCACACGCAGGTCGCCAGTACCGACGGCCCGCGTCCAAACCGTACCGCCACCAGTACCACCACCAGCAGGAAAATCATGGCGATGTTGGCCAGATCGACATAGGCCAGAAGCGGCGTCGCTGCCAGCGCGGTCAGCACGCTGGCGCCGGCCGCCCACAGATAGCCGGCCACGCGCCGCTTGCCGGCGCTGACGTCGACTTCATTTTCGTCACTACCCCGAGCCCGCTCGCTGCCGCTGACGCTCGAACTGGGCGCTGCGCCAATTTCAATCAGGTCGATATCCGGCGCATAATTAGCCATGCTGCGGATATGCGAACGACGCCACGGCCAGGTCGGATGACCGCGTGCCATGACGATCTTGGACAGATTATGGCTGCGCGCATAGTCCACCGCCTCGCGCGCGATGTCGCTGCCGGGGATGACAGCAGTAGTTGCACCCAGGTCTTCGGCCAGCTTCAGCGTACGCAGGATCTGCTCGCGCTGGCCTGCCGGCAGTCGTTGCAGGGCGGGTGTCTCGATATAGATTGCGTGCCACGCCGTACCGAGCTGGCTGGCCAGCCGCGCCGTGCTGCGCACCGTATGCTCGGCGCCGGGACGCGGCCCCACGCAGGCGAGCAAAGCGGCCCCGGTTTTCCAGACCGTGCCGATCGATTGCTCGACACGGTAGGCCCGCACATCGTCTTCAATGCGGTCAGCGGTACGGCGCAGCGCCAGCTCGCGCAGTGCGATCAGGTTGCCTTTGCGGAAGAAGTTGCGCGAGGCGCGCTCGGCCTGCTGCGCCTGATAGACCTTGCCGCCCTTCAGACGTGCCAGCAGTTCATCAGCGGGGATATCGACCAGCACCACTTCGTCGGCCTGATCGAACACCGTGTCTGGCACCGTCTCATTGACGCGAATGCCAGTAATGCCGCCCACCACATCATTCAGACTTTCGAGGTGCTGGACGTTGACGGTGGTTCTCTTTCGGAGGGGTAGCTTAACTTTCAGCATGTTCAATGCTTCGCATAGGCAACATTATCCACTGTATGATCCCAGCAGCGTCGGCATAATACACATTGACCTCCTTGTTGGGGTGCCGGACATAGCCCCACATCTTTTGAGTTAGCGATGGTGGTCGTAACGGTAGACGTATGAGTAAAACCTTTTGGTGCTGCTCCATCAATCATTGCTCCTGAAACGCGAACCACGAGGTTGGGTGGGAACGCTTTGTTTAGCAGTAACCATTGCGAAACGTATCCTTTCTCTCTCGTAGGTAGCCAGAACTTCACATCCGGGCATAGGTTGGCGATCTTGACAATGTTGTTTAGGTGCCACACTCCTTGAATGTCTCCGGAGTCATGCCATCTAAAGTACTCTGTCTTCGTCTTCTGTATCATCAGTACCAACGCGTCGACCCAATCCGGGTGTGTTAGGGATTGGTATCGTCGCTCCTGAGCCGCTTTTACATTGGGAAATACGTAGCGACCCTTGAGGGCGTAGCACTTTGAGCAAACTGAGTTCGGTATCTTGACTAGCTTGCTCCCTATGTTGCATCTTTGTGCCGGTATACCATACGCATAGCCAGGCATCTTCGAAGGCTTACTAAGGCTGCCAGCGATAGCCTCGGCATCCTTAACGGTCTTCATTTTTTACTCGTAGTTTGGTTTCCTTTACTAGGTAGTACATGACTATTGACGTTGCCAATATCTTGTACGCGGCTGTTAACACGTTCGATGTCGTATAGATTATTCTAACGATTGACATCTGCTTTCTCCGACTGTTGCTTTGATCCAGTCAGCTAAGTCCTGTCGGAGTACGAGCTTAGCCTGTAATTCTTTGACTGATATAGGAGTCAGCCACTCGCGGTTCCTGTAGAGGATAGCGTGCTTGGCGCCTACCCCCATCACTACGTACACGTTGCGCCCTTCATCAAGGCGGTTACCAAGCCATCGTTTCTGGTCCGGAGAGAGGTCCGGCACTACCATTGTCGTAGCCCGCTTGGGGAGCTCCTTCATGAACTTGTACTCGATCCACATGTCACCGTCGACACCTGAGTAGTACACGTCGGGGGTCCCCGCGCTGTAGGGGTTGTTTTGTTTTTCGAAGAACGGCGCAGGCTGGGGTAGCTTGGCATGTACGCTCCTTATGAAGACGGTCTCGGGCTTAACTATCGTGATTGATGTACAACCCACGCAATTCTTTGGCCGTAGGATTATAGCCAAAATGTCCATTCAATAAAGTGTGTCCGTAATTACCAGCTCCGATTTT
>JBGSBQ010000549.1:0-3252 GCA_041730475.1 Sphingomonadaceae bacterium | reverse complement strand
CTGTCCGGGTATTCTGCGCGGCGATCGCGACGGCGGCGCCGCCCAGCGCGGCAACGGCCAGCAGTTTCTTGAATGCGTTCATGGTAGTACCTTTCACAGCGGGGTTCCTGGTGGTCGGGCTGGCGCTGTCGCACGCCCTCTCCTATCAGCTGGTGTTCTACGAGCGCACGCAGGCCGGCACCACGGTCATGCGCAGTTATCTGGAACAGGATCTGGCCAGCGCCGTAGCGCTGCTGGATCGCCTGCCCGCCGCCGAGCGCGCGGCCTGGCTGCCCAGCCTAGAGCGCCGCAACTACCGCCTGCTGCAAAGCGACGGCGTCGAGGGCGCCCCGGCTGAATCAGAGCGCGTGCTGCGGCTGATGGCGGGCGTCGCGCGCGCGCTCGGCACGCATCCCGAACTGCGCGCCACCATGTACCCGGGCAGCAGCGACCGGCTGCAGATCCACCTGAAGCTGGGCGACGGCAGCCCACTGACCATCGATCTGCAGCTGCTCGGCATGCCCGTCTCGCCGTGGCTGCCGTCACTGCTGGCCGGCCAGCTGGTGCTGATTGCCCTGTGCAGCTGGTTCGCGGTGCGGCTGGCCACGCGACCGCTGGAAGCGCTGGCCAACGCGGCCGACACGCTGGGCCCCGACCTGAAGGCTGAACGCCTGCCGGAAGACGGCCCGGCCGAAGTGGCGCGCGCCGCCAGCGCCTTCAATGCCATGCAAGACCGCATCGCCGCCTATATGAGCGAGCGCATGCAGATACTGGCGGCCATCTCGCACGACCTGCAAACACCCATCACCCGCATGCGCCTGCGCGCCGACCTGATGGACGACCACAGCGTGGGCGCGGCGCTGCAACGCGACCTGCTCGACATGGAAGCGCTGGTGCGCGAAGGGGTCACGTATGCCAAGACGCTGCACGCCACCGCCGAGGCGCCGCGCCGCATCGATCCCGACGCGCTGCTCGACAGCCTGGTGCTGGATTACACGGACGGCGGCCAGCCCGTCACGCTCAGCGGCCAGTTGGGCTGCATGCTGGTGACCCGGCCACAGGCGCTGCGCCGCATCCTCGGCAATCTCATCGACAACGCGCTGAAATATGCCGGTGCGGCGGAAGTGATCCTGCTGCCCCTGGCCGCCGGCACGCTGACCATCGTGGTCGCCGACCGCGGCGCGGGGATTCCGGAGGCACAGCTGGAGGCAGTGTTCCAGCCTTTCGTGCGGCTGGAATCATCGCGCAACCGCGCGAGCGGCGGCACCGGACTGGGACTGGCCATCGCACGCCAACTGGCGCAGGCCATGAACGCCACGCTGACCTTGCAGCAGCGCGAAGGCGGCGGACTGGAAGCGCGGCTGGTGATGCCCGCCGCAGCAGGCGCGCCGCCGCTGGCCTGAGCGCAGGTTGGCGTTAGCGCTGATTGCAGCACTCAATCCCGCGCGCCGGGAGCACTGCGTCCCAGCTCGCGCAGCAGCGACGGCCAGACCAACGCCAACCGCAGCACCGAGGCGCGGGCTGTGTTACCGTTATATACATCGTCAGGAAATCCATCGCATGCCAGCACAACTCGCCCCGTTTCACGCCATCTCCATCGGCCGCATGGCCCACGCCTTGCAAGCCGAAGGCCGCTCCGTCATCCACATGGAATTCGGCCAGCCGTCAACCAGCGCGCCGGCCGCCGCCATCGCGCGCGCCCATCAGGTGCTCGACAGCGACGCCATGGGCTACTGGGAAAGCACGCCCCTCAAGCAGCGACTGGCGCGCTACTACCACGACAGCTATGGCGTGGCAGTGGATGCGTCACGCTTCATCCTGACCTGCGGCGCCTCGCCCGCGCTGGTGCTGGCACTGAGCACCCTGTTCTCGCCGGGCGACCGCATCGCCATGGCGCGGCCCGGCTATGTCGCTTATCGCAACACGCTGAAGGCGCTGCACATGGAGCCGGTGGAAATCGCCTGTGGCGCCGAGGTGCGCTTCCAGCTGACGGCCGCCGCGCTGGCGGCGCTGGAGCCGGCGCCGGCCGGCGTGATCCTCGCCAGCCCGGCCAATCCGACCGGCACCGTCATCGCCGCCGAGGAACTGGCCGCCATCGCCGCCGTGTGCCGCGCGCGCGGCATCCGCATCATCTCCGACGAGATCTACCATGGCCTTAGCTACGTCGAACCGGCGCAGACCATGCTTGCCGCGGCGCCGGAGGCGGTGGTCATCAGCAGCTTTTCCAAGTACTTCAGCATGGCCGGGTGGCGACTGGGCTGGCTGCTGGTGCCAGCCAGCGAGGTCGAGCGCGCGCAAGCCTATTGCGGCAACCTGTTCCTGACGCCGCCGTCACTGAGCCAGCACGCCGCGCTGGCCGCCTTCGACGCGCTGGATGAACTGGATGGCCACCTGACGGTCTACCGCGAAAACCGCCGCCTGCTGCTGGAAGCCTTGCCGGCACTGGGGCTGACGGCCATCGCCCCGCCCGACGGCGCGTTCTACCTGTACGCCAACATCGCCCACCTGACGGATGACAGTCTGGCGTTCTGCAAACAACTGCTGAACGACACCGGCGTCGCCACCGCCCCCGGCATCGACTTCGACCCGGTCGATGGCCACCACTTCATCCGGCTGAGTTTTGCGGTATCCACCGCCGAAATCGCCGAGGCGGTGCGCCGCATGCAACCGTGGTTCGCCGCGCTGCAACGCAAACCGGCGCCCACACAGGACTAAATCAGCAGGCCGGCTTGCCCTTGAAGGCAACCCCATCCACCTCGGCCAGCGCGTCGAGGCGGATGGTTTCGCCGCTATCGAGCACCACGTATTCGATGCCGTTCTTGCCGAAGATATCGGTGATGCGCGCCTCGCGGGTGGTGCGGGCGCCATCGGCGTCCAGCGCCATCACGGCGACACGCTTGCGCAGCGTCGCCGCCGCTTCCAGTACATCGTGCAGCTCGCAGCTAATGGGTTGGTAGTTCTGCTCACTCATGGTGCTCTCCTGTTGAAGTGGTAGCGCCGCCTATAGTACGACGCCGACAATTAATCTGACCTTGACACATGCGGGATACAAACGGCGCCAATAATACGTCTATTGATTAACGCACTAATAGATAGCGCACAATCATGATACAACATTTATGTGCAACCCATCTGACCGCCTCCCCGACCACTCAAAGGACATTTTGAACACCATCACCCCACGCAGCGCCGCCGCCTGATCGCCGCTTCCCTGTTCTCGCTGGGCGCCGCCCATGCCGCCGCAGCAGCACCCGCAGCGGCACCAGCCGTCCC
>JBGSBQ010000548.1:0-3253 GCA_041730475.1 Sphingomonadaceae bacterium | reverse complement strand
ATTCCCGCCAGTCGCCCACGTCCGCCCTCCCTGCCTGCCTGATTACTGCCAGATTACTGCCTAGTTACTGGCGCGGATGCTGAAATCGACACCCACCTCATCCCAGAACTCTTGTTCCTTCTCCATCCAGTAGGACACCGTCGGATGGTCAGTGACCCAGGCGCGCCGGATTTCCAGTTCGATCCGGCTCTTCATGCGCAGCTTCATCTCGCGGAAATCCACATCGATACGCGAGTGCATGAACAGGATCGCCAGCCGCAAGGCCACCACCGCCTTGGCAAAATCCGGGTCGGCGAGCGCCTCGGCGACCTTGCGCAAGTTGCCCTTCTGGGCCACGATCAAGCGCCCCATGGTGCGCTGCTCGCGCGTGGTAAACCCCGGCAGGTCGGCATTTTCGACCATGTAGGCGGCATGCTTGTGGTAACCGGTATGCGACACCACCATGCCGGCTTCGTGCATCAGCGCGCTCCAGTACAAGGGCCGGTTGTACGCATCCGAAGCCGGCTTCAGCTGCGTGAACAGGGCCAGTGCATCGTCGGCGACCCGACTGGCACGCCGCTCGTCGACCTGAAATTTACGCTGGAAATCGCGCACCGACAACTCGCGCCGGTCACGCTTGGTCGAGCGCAGGTACAAATCCCACATCACGCCCATGCGCAGGCCGGCCTCGATCGGCACCACCACCGGGATGCCCAGTTCGTGCACCAGCGCGATCAGGATCGCCAGCCCGCCGATGATGGTGCTGGCGCGGTCAGGCCGCAGGCCCGCCAATTCGATCTTGCTGATATGGCCGATCTGGATGAAGCGCTCCTTCAGCGCCAGCAGGCTGGCGGCGTTGACTTCCTTGCCCAGCCCATTCTTGACAATAATCTCGGCAATGGTGCGCGCCGTGCCCGACGAGCCATAGCACTGTTTCCAGTATTGCGGGTGATACGGCGGGGCGGCATCCTCGAAATGGCTGCGCGCCGACAGGATCGACGCCTCGAACGACGCCGCATCGATGCGGCCACCGACGAAGAACGACAGGCTTTGCTTGACGGTGCCGACGCTGAACGATTCGACCCGCTCAATTTCCTGGCCACGCCCCAATATCAGTTCGGTCGAGCCGCCGCCGATATCGATCACCAAACGGCGCTCACCCGGCACTGCCAGCGCATTCGCCACCCCCATATAGATCAGGCGTCCCTCTTCCTCGCCCGAGATGATCTCGATCGGATAGCCGATCGCCTGTTCGGCCGCCGGCAGGAAGGCCGCCGCATTGCGCGCCACCCGCATCGCCGACGTGGCGACCACCCGCACCGCATCGAGCTGATACGCGGCCAGCGCAACGCTGAAACTCTTCAGGCAGGCCAGTGCGGTCTGCATGGCCGCCTCGGTCAGATTGCCCGAGGCATCCAGCCCGGCCGCCAGACGGATTGGCTCGCGCATGCTTTTCAGGACGCGAATAGACTCCCCATCGTGTTTGCCGATGTGAAGACGAAAACTGTTGGAACCCAGGTCGACTGCTGCGTACATAAGATGCCTTGAACGTTGTGTGGCGCTGACCCGATACAGTCTAAACGATTTACACGATTATGAGAAAACTCACGATAGTGGAACAATGTGACACCGTGATGACAACCGCTCAAACTTCCAGCATGGCAGCCGCACTCGCCTCCACCACCCGGTTGCGCCCGGCCCGTTTGGCCTCCTGCAGCGCCTCGTCGGCGCGCTTGAACAGGCTGACGGTGCTGTCTTCAGCGCGGATCGTCGTCACCCCCAGGCTGGCGGTCAGGTTGATGATGGCACGCTCGGCCTTGACCGGCATCGCCTGCACCGCCTGGCGGATCCGTTCGGCCACCATCAGCGCATCCTCCAGTGAGGTGCGCGGCAGCTGCACGGCAAATTCGGCGCCGCCCAGACGCCCCATCAGATCACTGTCGCGCAACTGCTTGCGGCAGACGTCGACCATGGTCTTCAGCACCGCATCGCCGACCGGATGGCCGTAATCGTCATTAACACGCTTGAAATGGTCCAGATTCAGCACGATCAGCGCCGTCGGCAGGCCGGGACGGCGGGCCAGCGCCATCCACGGCGTCAGCGCCTGGTAGAAGCCGCGCCGGTTCGGCACGTCGGTCAACGGGTCGACCACGGCCAGCCGCGTCAGTTCGCCCTGCAACTGCTCACGCGACAGCAGCAGATAGCCAAAGGCATGACCCAGCAGCATCAGGTACAGTGCGCCGGCACCCAGCGCCTGCCATAATTCCGGCGCCAGCCAACCCAGTCCCGCCGGGGCCAGCGCGGTCAGCAGGCCACGCGCCGCCACCACCACGGCCAATACAAGCATGCTGAGCGCCAGATAACGCCGCAACATGCTGGCCCTGCGCCAGCCACGCGCCAGCGCCGCGCAGCTGGCCAGCGCGAAGCAGGCCACGATCAGCGCCGCCAGCGCGATGCGCACGCTGGCCGCCAGATCCAGCAGATAGACGACGACAAACGCGCCCACCGCCGGCACCAGCGCGGGCAGCAGGTAGCGGCGCCAGACGGCACGCCCGGCCAGCTCCCACAGCGCAGCCGCGTCCAGCGCCACGCCGACGAACAACAAACCATTCCCCAACGGGATGGTCAGCATATCGGGCAGCACGCCGCGCAGGTACAGCAGCAGCCAGGCCACCGCCTGGCACTGCCGCGCCAGTGCGAAAGTCGACCATCGCCACGGGCGCTGACTGGCAAACTCAAAAAAGAACAGCGCCGCCACCAGGCTTAAATTGCCCAGCGCCAGCGCCAACACCATCGTTTTTATATCCATGCCTTGCCGCGCCGCGCCCGGTTAAACCTCATGCTCGACGTTGCTGCTGCCATCGCCGATCTTGCTGGCCCACGCCTGCGAGAAGAACTGCTTCTCGTCCTCGGTCGGCATGTCCTGCCAAAAGACGATCAGGGTACCCTTGTGATCATGGATCTGGCTGAATTTCTCGATGAAACCGGTCTTGCCGGCGGCGTCAGCCAGCGCGACCACATAGCCGTAGACGCGCGTCAGGCGTTCCAGCCGGTCTGGCTCGGTGAAGCTGTTGGTGGCAGTAATGGTAGGGTGGTCTAAAAACATCGTTCTCTCTCCAAGGAGGCCGCTGAGGGGTGCAGCCTTATGCTATCGACAATGTACCTACAATTTTTCCCGCTGTAAATGCAATATGCGACTGGCGTGCTACTATCCACGCACGCTTGCTGACTCGGCCCACTGACACCCCCCATGGCCCCCCCCCCCCCCCCCCCC
>JBGSBQ010000547.1:0-3257 GCA_041730475.1 Sphingomonadaceae bacterium | reverse complement strand
AATGCAGCCGGGCCGTGGACCGCCAGCTTCTTGCAGCAGGCTGCGCCCAAGGCCGAAGCGCGTCACCTGCGTCTGATCAAAGGCAGCCATATCATCGTGGCGCGCATCTTCGAGCATGAGCATGCGTATATTTTCCAGCATCCCGATGGCCGCATCGTGTTCGCGATCCCGTATGAGCGCGACTTCACGCTGATCGGCACCACCGACCTCGATTACCATGGCGATGCCGGGCAGGTTGCCATCACGCCCGAGGAAGTGGCGTATCTGTGCGAGCTGTCCAGCTACTACTTTGCCCGGCCGGTGACGCCGGCGGACGTGGTCTGGACCTATTCCGGCGTGCGGCCGCTGGTCGAGGATGACGCCGCTGACGCCAAGGCCGTCACCCGCGATTACCGGCTGGAAGTCGATGCCGACGGCGGGGCACCCTTGTTGAGCGTGTTCGGCGGCAAAATCACCACCTTCCGCAAGCTGGCCGAGGAATCGGTGGACCAGATCGCCAAGGCGCTGGGCAATCCGCACGGGCACTGGACCGCGCAGGCCTGCCTGCCGGGCGGGGATCTGTTTGGGGCCGACCCGCAGAACCGTTCGGTGCTGGAGTTTGATGCGTGGATGGGGGCGACGCAGTTGCGCTATGGCTGGTTGCCAGCGCCGCTGGTGGCGCGCTTTTGCCGCGCTTACGGCACCCGCATCCATACCTTGCTGGGAGTGCCACCAGCTGACGGATATGGGCGAGCAAGTGGCGGCCGGCCTGTATGCGGTGGAGATCGAGTACTTGCGCCGCTATGAGTGGGCGCGCAGTGCGGAAGACATCTTGTGGCGGCGCTCCAAGCTCGGCCTGCATTTGCCGCGCGACACCGCTGAACGTCTGCAGGACTGGCTGCTGCGCAATCCCTTGCGCCAATAATGCAAATGGCGGCCCGCAGGCCGCCATGGTTGATCCATGCAGTACGTCTTACTTGACGCCGTGCATCAGCTTCTGGATCAGTGGTGCGATCAGGAACAGGATCACGCCGCCGCCCATCAGGGCATAGAAGCCCAGCGTGTAGCCGTCCAGCGCCGACGTCACCGACATGCCGGATTCGCCGCTGACCATGCTGGCGAAGATGCCCGACAGGTTGTTGCCGATACCGGTAGACAGGAACCAGCCACCCATGCCCAGACCCACCAGACGGGTTGGCGCCAGCTTGGTCACCATCGACAGGCCGATCGGCGACAGGCACAGTTCACCCACCGATTGCAGCACGTAGACCATGGCCAGCGTCCAGAATGGGACCTTGTTGTCGGCGCCGACCAGGGCCGACAGCGCAAACATCAGCAGCGCAAACGCTGAGCCGTTGAACAGCAGGCCCAGGCCGAATTTGCGCGGAATCGATGGATTCGCGTTCTTGCGCGCCAGCGCCACCCAGATCAGGGCGACGACGGGGGCCAATATAATGATGGCGATCGAATTCACGGTCTGGAACCAGGCGGTCGGGAAGGTCCAGCCGAACATGTCGCGGCGGATGATGTTCTCGGCCAGGAAGGTGAACGAGCTGCCGGCCTGTTCGAAGAACATCCAGAACATGATGTTGAAGAAGAAGATCAGCAGCATGGCGATGACCTTGTCGCGCGCCACTTTGCCGTTCTTGATGCCCTCAATCATCAGCGTGATGGCGAGCAGCACGAACAGTGCCGACAGGACCATCTGCAGTTTGGCGGCACCCGCAGCCAACAGCAGGTAGACCACGGGAATCACGCACAGCGCGCCCAGCACGACGTAAGCCATGCGTTTGGGATCGGCCACCTCGGGGGCGCCAACGCCCTTCAGGCCACGCCGGCCGATGAAGAACCACACCAGGCTGACCAGCATGCCGACGCCAGCTGCCATGAACACAATCTTGTAGGCAGGCATGCCGTTGATGCCGAACACGGACGTCGCCAGCCATTCGGTCAGCACTGGCGCAACCAGTGCGCCGGCGTTGATGCCCATGTAGAAGATGGTGAAACCAGAATCACGGCGGGTATCGGCTACGCTGTACAGCTTGCCGACCATGGTCGAGATATTCGGCTTGAACATGCCGTTACCGACGATGATGGTGGCCAGGCCGAACTTGAAGACGTTCTCGTCCGGTAGCGCGATCATGAACAGGCCGGCCGCCATGAAGGTGGCGCCGATCAGGATCGAGCGCTGATAACCGAGCACGCGGTCGGCGACGTAACCACCGAACAGGGCGCCGGCATACACCAGCGCGAGGAAGGAGCCATAGACCAGGTTGGCGGCCGATTGGCCGGAGGGATCGCCATTGTGGAACTGCGCCACAACGTACAGTACCAGCGCCCAACGAATACCGTAGAAAGCGAAACGCTCCAAGAATTCGGTCATGAACAACATCCACAGCGGAGCAGGGTGACCCATGATCTGCTTGAACTCGGGGATTGCAACTTCCGTGTTGGTGGTGGTAGCACCGCTCATGCGGTTTCTCCTAAATTATTATGGGTGATAAAAATTGATCAACTTCCCTTGTGGGGACGCCAAATTGGGCGCCATTTTAATCTACAAACGGCTGCCGTCCAGTATTTTGCGAGTGTCCCGGCCAATTTGTGTCATTTGTGCTAAGGCTCTTGTCAAAAATGCTCAGTTGCATTCTCCAGCCCCAAAGTTGCCGAGTTGTCGTATATTGGCACTGTACGTGCAGAAATATTGAAACATCAGTCACATCGAATCTGGAAGGAAGCTGCATCATGGAACATGACGTTGTCGATACCCTGATATCGCCCGAAGGACAGCTGGAAATCCTGTCCAAGGCGGAGGTCGTTAAGCTGCTCGATACCAGCCAGGGCGGCCTCTACAATACTTTCCGCAATTGCGCGCTGGCCGTGCTCAATTGCGGCAGCACCATCGACGATGGAAAGGAGCTGCTGGAACGCTACCAGTCCTTCGATATCAGCATCATCCAGCGCGAGCGTGGCATCAAGCTCGATATCAAAGGCGCGCCGGCGATCGCCTTCGTCGACGGCAAGATGGTCAAGGGTATCCATGAGCACCTGTTTGCGGTGCTGCGCGATATTGTCTTTGTCAGCAACGAGATTACCGATAACCCGAAATTCGCAATGGATAGCACGGAAGGCATTACCGATGCCGTGTTCCATATCCTGCGCAATGCCGGCGTGCTGAAGCCGCTGGTCAATCCGAACATGGTGGTGTGCTGGGGTGGTCACTCGATCAACCGCGCCGAGTATAACTACTCGAAGGAAGTCGGCTACCAGATGGGCTTGCG
>JBGSBQ010000546.1:0-3259 GCA_041730475.1 Sphingomonadaceae bacterium | reverse complement strand
GGCCCTGCTGTCGGGCCGGCAGGCGCTGTCCGGTGGACCGATACGCGCCGTCAGGGAGGACTGGTAATGCGCGCTTTACTACTTTGTCTGCTGTGCTGGAGCGGGCTGGCGCAGGCCGCCGCGCCGCAGTATGCGGCCGTCACGCCGCTGGCAGCGGGCAGCACGCTGTCGTTCCCGACCGCATTCGGCGCCCATCCCGAATTCAAGACCGAATGGTGGTATGTGACCGGCTGGCTGAATAGCAGCGATGGCAAGCCGCTCGGCTTTCAAGTCACTTTCTTCCGCAGCGCCAGCGGGCATGACCGTGCCAATCCCAGCCAGTTCGCGCCAAAACAACTGATCGTCGGCCATGCCGCGCTGTCCGATACGGCTCAGGGCAAGCTGCTGCACGACCAGCGCAGCGCCCGCGAAGGCTTCGGGCTGGCCTATGCCAAGGTCGGCGACACCGATGTCAGACTGGATGACTGGCGCATGCTGCGCAATGCCGATGGCAGCTACCGGATCCGCGTCAACGCCGCCGGATTCGCGCTCGACCTGACGCTGGCGCCATCCCAGCCCAAGCTGCTGCAAGGCGAAAACGGCTATTCCCGCAAAGGGCCGCAACCGGCTCAGGCCAGCTATTACTACAGCGAACCGCAACTAAAGACCAGCGGCAGCGTCACCCGCGCCGGCAAGGTCAGCACCGTTTCCGGTACCAGCTGGCTCGATCACGAGTGGTCCAGCCAGGTGCTGGACGCCGACGCCAGCGGCTGGGATTGGGTCGGCGCCAACCTCGCCGATGGCGGTGCGCTGATGGCTTTCCAGATCCGCAGCAAAACAGGTGCTAAACTATGGGCGCACGCGACATGGCGCGATGCCTCCGGCACCATTAAGCAGTACACTCCGGAGCAGGTCAGTTTTACCCCGCAACGGCGGTGGCGTTCGCCCCGCACCAATGCCGAGTATCCCGTCGCTACCCTGCTCACCACCGGCAGTACCGTGTGGCAGATCGCGCCCTTGCAGGACGATCAGGAGCTCGATTCGCGCCGTTCCACCGGTGCGGTCTACTGGGAAGGTGCGGTCACGGTCAGCCGTGACGGCCAGCCAGTGGGGCGGGCCTATTTGGAAATGACCGGCTATGTAGCGGCCATAAAGCTGTAACAGAACTCGAACATATAATTGATAACGCAGACACGATGACCAACAGCACCACCGCCAGCACCCCGACCGCAGTCACCCCCGACGCCACCGCCAAAGACACCCGCAAGGGCAAGCTCAGTGCCTTCAAGGGCCTGATGCCCTTCCTGCGCCCGTACACGCGCCAGTTCGGCATGGCCGGGGTAGCGCTGGTGGTGGCCGCCGGCGCCACCCTGGCGATTCCCGCCGCCTTCAAACAGATGATCGACCTCGGATTCGGTGGCGCGGCCGGTGCCAAGAGCATCCAGCACGTCGATCTGGTATTTTTGGCGTTGTTTGGCGTCGCCACCGTGCTGGCGCTGGCCACGGCAGCCCGCTTCTACACCGTTTCGTGGCTGGGCGAACGCGTCACGGCCGACATCCGCAGCGCGGTGTACAGCCACGTGGTCACGCAAAGCCCTGAATTCTTCGAAACCACGCAGACCGGCGAAGTCCTGTCGCGCATCACCACCGACACCACGCTGATCCAGGCCGTCGTCGGCACCAGCATCTCGATGGCGCTGCGTAACATACTGCTGTTTATCGGCGGTCTGGTGATGCTGTTCGTGACCAGCCCCAAACTGTCGGCCATCATCATCGGCCTGCTGATCCTGACCGTGCTGCCGATCGTGATGTTTGGCCGCCGCGTGCGCAAGCTGTCGCGCGACTCGCAGGACCGCATCGCCGATGCTTCCGCCATGGCCGGCGAAATCCTGAATGCCATGCCGACCGTGCAGGCCTTCACCCACGAAAAAATCGAATCGTCACGCTTCGGCGCCTTGGTGGAAGGCGCGTTCCAGACCGCGATGCGCCGCATCCAGGCCCGCGCCCTGCTGACCATGATCGCCATCGTGCTGGTGTTCGGCACCATCGTGTTCGTCTTGTGGCTGGGCGCACACGCGGTCCTGCAAGGGACCATGACCGGCGGTGACCTCGGCCAGTTCATCCTGTACGCTTCGATCGTGGCTGGCGCCATCGGCGCCCTGTCGGAAGTAATGGGGGAAGCCCAGCGCGCCGCCGGTGCCACCGAACGCCTGCTGGAACTGATGTCGGTGCGTTCCGAGATCCAGTCGCCGGCCACGCCGCTGCCGTTGCCACCGCGCGCCGCCAATGGCGCGGCCCTGAGCCTGCACGACATCAGTTTCTCCTACCCGTCGCGTCCAGATACGGCAGCGCTGGGCCATGTCACGCTCGACATCAAACCGGGTGAAACGGTGGCCGTGGTCGGCCCGTCCGGCGCCGGCAAGACCACGCTGTTCCAGCTGTTCCTGCGCTTCTACGACCCACAGCACGGCAGCATCAAGCTCGATGGCGTCGACATCACCCAGCTCGACCTGCATACGCTGCGCGATGCGATCGGCATCGTGCCGCAGGATACGGTGATCTTCTCGGCCGACGCGATGGAAAACATCCGCTACGGCCGCGCCGACGCTACCGACGCCGAAGTCATGCAGGCCGCCAAACTGGCTGCCGCGCACGAATTCATCGAACGCCTGCCGCAGGGCTACCAGTCCTTCCTCGGCGAACGCGGCGTGCGCCTGTCCGGCGGCCAGCGCCAGCGCATTGCGATTGCGCGCGCCCTGCTGAAAAACCCGCCGCTGCTGCTGCTGGACGAAGCTACCAGCGCGCTGGACGCCGAATCCGAGCGTCTGGTGCAGAGCGCACTGGAAGCGGCCATGCTCGGTCGCACCACTGTCATCATCGCGCACCGTCTCGCTACCGTGCAGCGCGCCGACCGCATCATCGTCATGGAAGACGGCAAGATCGTCGAAACCGGCACCCACCAGTCGCTGGTGGCACTGGGCGGCATCTATGCCAATCTGGCTGCGCTGCAGTTCCATCACGCCCGCACCGACTAAGGGGAAGCTGCCGTGAGCGATGCCGATCTGCGCCAGCACTGCCACACGGTCATGCCGGGGCATCGCCTGGCCTCGCCCGCCGAGAGCTTCGCGGGCATGGCCGCGTGGTGCGCAGCCAATGGCGTAGCCCATGACACCTATGGCGACGGCACGCTGATCCAGTCGTTCGAACAGAAAGTGGCAAGCCTGCTGGGTTTCGAGGCCGCCGTGTTCTGCATCACCGGCACCATGACGCAGGCCACCGC
>JBGSBQ010000545.1:0-3263 GCA_041730475.1 Sphingomonadaceae bacterium | reverse complement strand
CCACGGTCAGCCGCCTTCTCTGCCAGATGGAGCGGACTGGCTGCCTGGCCATGCCCTCCCATGGTGTGCAGCTGCTCGACGCGGCCGCATTGCGCCGTTTCGCTGGCCTGCCTGTGCCAGCGCGATCCTAGCGTGGGACCGCAGGATCGGCTTGGGCCAGTGTCAGTAACAGGGGCAGATCGAGAATGATGATGTGACGGCGCACGCTACGCACGCAGGCCGTATCAATAAAGCGGCCTAGCACGCGGCTCACTGTAGAGCCGGTCAGTCCCAAAAAGTCGCCGATATCCTGGCGCGACATGAGTAACTGGAAGCTCGGCCGTGCCTGTCCGGCAGCGATGGCCTGCCCGGCTTGCCACAGCAAAAAGGCCGCCAGTTTGGGACTGGCATCATCATTGCGTAGCAGGCAACTGAGGGATTGCTGACGGGCCAGCTCCTTGCTCATCAAGGTGTAAAAGCGGTGCGCCAACGAGGGCGACTTGCTGGCGGCCAGATGCAGGTCGTGCGAGGAAAATTCACAGACCACGCTGTCGCTCAGTGCGCTCGCCGCGAGGGGCTGGCGATCCAGTCCGATCGATTGCAGGCCCAGCACTGCGCCCGCATGCAGGAAGCCGGTGACGCGCTGCTGGCCGTCGGGCTTGAGCAGGTAAGTCTTGAAGGCGCCACTGCGGATGGCGTATAGGCGATGATGCGCCTGATCCTCCATCAGGAACAGATCTTCACCGCGCAACACCCGGCGGCGGCGCAGGACCAGGCTTTCGATGGTGCTGCAATCGGCGGCGCTGTGTGCGCCGGGCAGGCAGTGCGGACGCACTGCGCAGTGCTGGCAGGCGCCGGCGGTACAGTCTGTGCTGTCAAGTACTGGGGGCAGAGCGCACATGGTGTCTCCGGGTCAGCGGTAGTGCAAGAGCGCAGCTGGTAGCATGGCCGGGGGCGGCATCAATCCCAGTGGACTGGCAAGCTGGGCCAGCGCAGCAGGGTGGAGCAAGGTCACCTCGCGCTCACTGACCTGCAGCAGGCATTTCTGCTCCAGACGCAAGAGCGTGCGACTGATGCTTTCGGCCGACAGGCCGAGATAGTCGGCGATGTCGCGGCGTGCCATGCTGAGCCGGAAACGGGTGTTGGAATAGCCGAGCTGGCCGTAGTGTTCGGCCAATTGCAGCAGGAAGGCCGCCAGCCGCTGGTCGGCACTGGTGTGATGCAGCAACAGACCGGTGTTGCATTCGCGCTGAGTTTCCCGGGCCACTGTCAGGTGTAGTTGTGGGATCAGGGTGGTCGCATCGCGCAGGCTGATGCTGCATACCTCACTGTCCTCCAGCGCCACCACGGTGCTGTCGTAAGTCGCGCTGCCGATAGCGTCGAGTGCCACGATCTGGCCGGGCAGGAAAAAGTCGCTGACACGGGGCGGGGCGGGAAAGCTGCTGCGGTATTTTTTCAGGCTGCCGAGACGCACCATGTAGAGCGTGTCATTGGCCCTCGCCCCCGCCGCGTAGAGGGTCTGGTCTTTGGCCAGACGTCGCTTATGCAGCGCCGCTGCGCCCTTGCCGCTCGGCAGCTGACCCATGACACACAGCGCGCGTGCGCTGCATTGGCCGCACGCCGGCTGCAGCGACAATGCCCGGTGCTGGATGTGGTGGACCACGCCCGACACATTCAAGGTTTCCATATTGACTTCCTTTGCAAAGGAGGCGAGCGCCTGATTACTTCAAGGTAGTCTTCTTCGTAATGCAACAAAATGTCTTGGATCACACTTTTGGGAGAGGTGGCGATTTGCGTAGTGTTTTGACATCAGACATATTTTTTCTGCATCATTGCGTTCAATCTATATCTCAGGAGTTCCGCTCCTCTGCCCGTGACGACACTGGCAGACATCGACTCATTGGGGAAATAAAATGAAACGTCAATTGCTCGCTGCAACCTTTTGCGCCATGGTTTCGTCGCTGTCCTTCGCCGCCGACCAGAGCGTCACTGTGACCACGACTCCGGTCCTCGACACGGACAACCATTTCATCGGCGTCACCAATGGCGCCGATGGCATCCTGTCGGGCAACCTCGACGTCATTACCTTCACCGGCCTGGCTGCCGGCACCTACAAGTTCGATGTGTCCGTCAGCGGCCAGAACCTGGTCTTCGATCCGCTGCTGTCGAATCTGAACGGCGTCACCGGCGTCGTGGTCAATGCCGGGATCGCCTCGTTCGAGTACATCGGCACTGTCGGTCCGGCCCCGTTCACGCTGACCCTGGCGGGGATTGCGGGCGACAAGGCGCTGTACAGCGGCGACGTGACCGTGTCGGCGGTGCCCGAGCCGTCGACCTACGCGATGCTGGGTAGCGGGCTGGCGTTGCTGGGCCTGGCGCGCCGACGCAAGTCGCCACAGCGTTTCGATCAGGTTTGATGGTGGGGTAGTGTGGCGCGCCCTTGCTCAGGCGAGCAAGGGCGCCTTGGACAGGACATAGAGCGTCAGGAGGATGCCATGACAAACAAACTGAAACATTTCGATCCATTTGGTGGACTGGGGCGCTTCGAACCGCTGCGTGGCATGGAAGAATTCTTCCGTGACCTGCGGCACGGCCGTCTGCCGCGCGAATTCGACGTGCCCCCGCTGATTAAACTCGATGTGGCCGAGACCGAGCAAGAATACTGCGTCAAGGCCGAGTTGCCGGGGATGAAGAAGGAAGACATCAGCGTCGATATCGACGGTAACCGGATTGCCATCGCGGCCCAGATCACGCGCGAAAGCGAGCAACGCGAGGGCCACACCCTGGTGCATAGCGAACGCTACTCGGGCCAGCAATACCGCAGCTTTACGCTCGATAAGGAGGTCGATGACAGCAAGGCCGTGGCGCGCTACCAGGACGGCATTCTGGAACTGACGCTGCCCAAGAAGGTGGCGGGCGCCAGCAAGAAATTGCTCATCAATTAAGAGCGTTGGCGGTCGCCGACTTGACGTGCAGGATGACGTTGACGACCTCCCCGGAGATCGCCGAGAACTGCGAGTCGACGTCGATCATGCCCAGTGCGCGCTGGTAGTCGCCGGCATTAATGGTCTTGGCCACGGTGCCGGCGCTCTGGTGGAACTGGGCGTGCTTGCTGACCAGTTCACTGAAGCCCGGCTTGTTGCGCCACTGGCGGCCACCGGCGCCATGGATCCATAGTCCCAGCGCGCAGCGGTCGTCACGGCAGATCACCTCGGCATCCAGGGTCTGTTTCTCGGTGATGGCCTTGCGCAGCGTGATCTTCCATTTGCGGTGGGCGGCAATGG
>JBGSBQ010000544.1:0-3268 GCA_041730475.1 Sphingomonadaceae bacterium | reverse complement strand
GCTGATCTCGCTGCTATTTCCGCTGACGCTGCTGACCCAGCGCTATAGCTGGCTGGCGTTGCTGCCATCGGTCGTGATCCTGAGCGCGGTGTCGTGGGCCAAGGCGCCGCTGGTGCTGGCACTGGCCTGGGTCGCCCGCTTCGATGAAACGCTGGTGACGCTGGCCGTGCTGGGGGCAGTGGCCGGGCTCAGTGTCTGGGCCTTGCAGGTGGCCATGCCACACGGCGGTGATGCGCATGCAGACTGGTGGCGCGATGCCAGTCGCCGCACGCAGGCGCTGAAGCGCGGCAGCTTCGCATCGTCGCTGGGTCTGACGGCGCCCTCGTGGTGGACGGTATGGCAGCACGGACGGTTGGGCGCAACGATGCGCCATCTGCCGGTGGCACGGCAGTTGTTCGCCGGTCTTGGGGTGGCCAGCCGTGGCGGTGCGCTGGCGGCGCCGCTGGCCATGCTCATTGGCATCCTCGGTCTGGTGGCGCTTAACCTGGGCTTCCATGTCGGCATCGAGAAGATCGGGCTGGCGGTGTTGCAGGCGTCGGTGCTGTTGTCGGTGCCGGTCCACCTGCAGCGCCTGACGGCCGCCATCGCCCAGCGCAGCGGTGAACAGGCGCTATTGCGGCTGGCACCGGGCATGCCGGCGGCCGGACAGCTGAACCAGGTGCTGGCGCAAGCCTTGTTGCAGCGCTTCTTGATGGTTTGGCTGCCCGCTGCCGAGTGGCTATTGCTGCTCGACGCTTACGACGGTGGCCGGCTGGCCTTGAGCGGCTATGGGGTGTTGCTGGCCGTACTGCCGCTGCTGCTGGCGCCATGGCTGTTGCGCGACTATGCGGCCATGCGCCGCCCGCGCGAACCGCTGCAGGCCGTCACGGAATTGACACTGCTGGCCTTCATGGCGCCGGTCGGCCTGCGCTGGCTGGTGCCGGATGGCTGGTGCTGGGCGCTGGCGCTGCTGGTCGTGGTGGGCAGTGCGCTGCTGTTACGGCAGCGCTGGCTGCGCATGCTGGATGCGCCGGTCGCCTTTCCGGCCGGCCGTCTGGCCTGACAGCGCCTATTTCGACGGGGTCTGGAAAACCAGTCCGATCGAGATAAATTTGTCACCCGCGCTGCGGCTGAAATGCTGGCCCCAGGTGCCATCGATCTGGACCCGGTCCGGCACCAGCGCGTAGCTGGCGCCGAACTGATAATGCGAGCCGGCGTTTTGCTGGCCGAATACTTCGGCCGTCAGCGAGCAGCGTGGCGTCAGGCGAAATTCGGCGCCGCTGCCCCAGGTCGCACTGTGGCGGTGGCGGTCGGCGACATGCTCACGCAGCCATCCTGCGTTCAGGTGGAACAGGATGCGGTCATCGCGCAGCGAGACACTGAAGGGCAGGTTCAGCGTCCAGTTACCATCGAGACCCTGGCCGGCCTGATACTGGTCGCCCAGCACCAGTCCCACGCCCCAGTCGTTGGCAGCCAAAGGTTTGAACACGGTTTTAGCTTGTAGCCGGCCGTATTGCGCCGGCCCGCCCGGTACGCCGCTGGCACGGCCTGCCGCCAGACCGAGCTCCCAGTTGCCGTCCACATTGCAGGCCGGCGCCAGCCAGTATTCGCTGACTGCCGGTACGCCGGCGTAAGACGCGGTACGCTGTGTGTAAGTCTCCAGCTGACACTGGCCGGGATCGACCACGGCCGCATCATCGACCGTCATCGGACGGCCGGCATGGGCGCGTGGCGCGGCCAGCAGCAATACCATGGCCCCCAACAGGGGCGCTAGCAGGATGGGATGGTTCATTCCAGATTCAGCGTGTAGCGAGACTGGTCGCGATGATACCGTAGCGCTACTGCGGCGCAAATGCGGGGAGCACTTACTTGGCCGGCGTGGCCAGCGGCTGTCCCTTGTCGACGACGTAGACGCCGACCAGTTTCATGGTGCTGCTACCGATGTTGTGGGCATCGTGGATGGTGCCGGCCGGGATCACGAAGGCCTCGCCTGCCTTGAGCCGGCGCGGCGGCTGGCCGTCGATCAGCAGCTCGCCTTCGCCCTCGATGACGTAGCTGATTTCGTCGCCGGGATGCGTGTGGCGTCCGGCGTAGATGCCGGGATCGATTTCGACCCGCGCCACCACGGCCTCACGGCCCGGCGCCGCGACATCGGCCTTTTGCACGACGCTGCGGCGCAGGCCGGGATTCTGGGCCAGTGCGGCACCGCTACACAGCAGCATCAACATCAGGGTCAGCTTCAGCTTCAGGGCAGAGCGTTGCATGGCGCATCCTTTCAGTCGGCGGGTAGGAGAATGTCAGCGCGCGCGCCCCAGCCACAGGGCGTCGGCTACGGCTCCCAGCCAGCATAGCAGGCAGAGCAGCGCCGCGCCATTGCTGAGGGGATTGTCGATGCCAGAGGCGTGCACGCGTTCCATGATCAGCAGCGGATCGAGGGTCAGCTGGCCTGTATTCAGTTCGGTCAGTAACTGCTCGGCCAGTTGCAGCATCTGGCGCAACAAGAACACCAGTGCCAGCAGCGTGGGCAGCAGGAACAGGCAGCCGCGCAACGGGCGCCGTAGGGCGAAGTGGCCGAGGCCGGGAAACAGCAATCCGGACAGCAGTGCAGCCCGGATTGCAGGGGAGGTAAATGAGCGCATCTCCGCATCATACGGCCGAAGCGGCGCTGCGCTCAAGCAGTGTCGCTCAGGCGCGGCGCTGGCGGCGTCGGGCCCGCAGGGCCAGCAGTCCCAGACCAGCGCCTAGCATCGCCGTCTCGCTCGGCTCCGGCACCGCGCTGATGTGGATATTGTCGAGTGCGACGTCAAAGTAGACGAAGTCCGATACCACCCCCGGCATGGCCGTCGAGAACACCATTTCGTCGACCGAGGCCAGGATGTTCTTGAAGCTTCGGTCGCTAGGCAGTTCCGAGACCAGGTCTTCCGACATCGCCCCATAGCCGTGCCAGCCGCTCGGCAAGCCCTTGGACTTGGTGTTGGCGATGGTGACTTCGAAGTGTTGCAGCGGCTTGCTGGCATCGAGGTTGCCCAGGTAGTACCAGACGCTCGAATAGTTCAGACCGGGTGGCGGGGTGTCGAAGTCGCGCAATTCCACCATGAGGGGCCGGGTGGTCTCACCGTAGCCAAAATAGTAGACCGAATTGCTGAACACATCGAGACTGATGGTCACGCTCTTGCTGGTGGCGTATCTTTTTCCTCTGGCTGCAAAATTGTGTCTCCTTCATCTGGCTTTCCCCTGAGCTTACGATTTCTGCTATCGCAGCGCGACACCTATTTAGATGGTCGTGGGG
>JBGSBQ010000543.1:0-3275 GCA_041730475.1 Sphingomonadaceae bacterium | reverse complement strand
CGCCGTTGTTCAGCAGGTCGATCTTCTTTTGGTCGACGTCGAGGCAGAAGACGTCCTTACCCAGTTCGGCCAGACAGGCCCCGGTCACCAGACCAACATAGCCAGTGCCAATAATTGTGATTTTCATGTGTTCTGCCTGCTCATAGTGTGGGCCAACCCGTCGTCGTTCCCGCGCAGGCGGGAACCTATGCTGCATCAATACAGTCGCTCAGCATGGGTCCCCGCTAGCGCGAGGACGACGGCGCGGCGGCCGCGTTAATTCATTACATTCAGTTCTTCGGTGCGGCGCGGCGGGTAAGTCTCCCAGCGGCTGCAACCGGGGCAATGCCAGTAGAACTGGCGCGCCTTGAAGCCGCAATGGCTGCACTGATAGCGCGCCAGCTTCTGGGTATAACCATGCACCAGATTCTTCACCATCGACAGTTCCGGCACCAGACTGGCCGGCGCATCCATCAGGCGCGCTTCCAGCAGCTTGTCCAGTCCCAGCAAGGTCGGCGTGCGGCGCAATTCTTCACTGACCAGCTGCTTGGCGGCATTCACGCCGTCCAGCTCCATCACCGCCTTGTAGACCACTTCGATCAGGTCGATCGACGAGGCTTGCTCCAGATACGATTTCAACAGGTTGACGCCCTCCTGCTGGCGCCCCACCTTGCGGTAAGCATCCATCAGGCGCTGCGCCACCAGTGCCACGTGCGGCACGCTTTGCTGCTCGACACGGCGCCAGGTCAGCAGCGCGCCTTCGACATCGCCCTGTGCCAGTTGCGCATCGCCGACCAGCATGGTGGCACGCACATTGGTGCGGTCAGCCTGCAGCGATTTTTCCAGCAGCGGCATGGCATCTTCCGGCTGCATGTGCACCAGCGCGTCCTGCGCCAGTTCGCAATAGAACTGCGCGATTTCCTTCTGGCGCGAACCGGCGCCGGCTTCCTGCAGGCCCAACGCCGCTTCGATCGCGCGCGGCCACTCCTTCTCGCGCTGGAAAATCTCCAGCAAGGCACGCCGTGCCTGCACCGCATACTGGGTCTCGAGCAGCTTGTTAAAGGTTTCTTCGGCGCGGTCCAGCAGGCCGGCCTTCAGGTAGTCCATGCCCAGCTCATATTCAGCATGCGCCTTCTGCTCCGGCGGCAGATCGGGACGCGACAGCAAATTCTGGTGCACGCGGATGGCACGCTCGGTCTCACCACGGCGCCGGAACAGATTCCCCAGCGCGAAGTGCATATCGGCCGTTTCCGGATCCAGCTGCACGATTTCGATGAAGGCGTCGATGGCCTTGTCCGGTTGATCATTGAGCAGGAAGTTCAAGCCCTTGAAATAGGCACGCGGCAGGGTGCGCGATTCAGCCACCAGTTGACGGATGTCGACCCGCGCGGCCAGCCAGCCCAGCGCGAAGAAGACCGGGATACCCAGTAACCACCAGAGTTCAAATTCCATGCTTGTTCTTGGTTTTTTATTGTGTGTTGACGCTGTCCGGCTGCGGCTGGGTATTCCCCTGCAGGGCCGTGGTTTTCAGCGTTTGGATGGTGGTCTTGTGCTTGTTGTTTTCACGACGGTGACGGAACACGGTCGGCGTCAAGGCCAGCACGCCCAGGCCGGCACCGGCCACGAAGAAGCCGAGCAGCATCAGGACCAAGGGGCCGCGCAAATCATAATGGAGGAAAAAGTGCAGATCGACTTCCTGCGTATTTTTCAAGGCAAAGCCGAAAAACAGGACGAAAAGAACGAATCCAACGATGGTGGATATGAATTTCATCAGCCAGGTTCCCTGTTCAGGATTTCTAAGAGCGCCAGTATGGCACCAGAATCCGAATCCATCAAAAAAAAGCGGCATCCGAGGGACGCCGCTTCTTTACTTCTACCGACACAGACGCTTCAGTCCTCGATGATCGGTTGCCCAACCATCGCGTCGACCCGCTCGCGCAATTGCTTGCCTGGCTTGAAATGCGGTACCCGTTTTTCCGGCACCATCACCTTGTCGCCCGATTTCGGGTTGCGACCGATGCGTGGAGGCCGGCTGTTCAGGGCAAAGCTGCCAAACCCCCGGATCTCGATACGCTGCCCCGTTGCCAGGGCAGTCGTCATCGCATCCAGGATGGTCTTGACCGCATACTCCGCATCTTTGGCCACCAGCTGAGAATAACGCTCAGCCA
The DNA here is from genome assembly GCA_041730475.1 of Sphingomonadaceae bacterium. GTDB lineage: Bacteria > Pseudomonadota > Gammaproteobacteria > Burkholderiales > Burkholderiaceae_D > Rugamonas. Next base: position 1,128 of record JBGSBQ010000543.1, on the reverse strand, counting down.
GGCGGTTGATCAACTCGGACTTAGTCATCTACGCGTGTCTTAGTTCTTGTTGTCGAACTTAGCTTTCAACAGCGCGCCCAGGCTGGTGGTGCCCGAAGCTGCGTTGTTGTCGGTAGCAGCCATTTTCTGCATGGCTTCAGCGGTTTCAGCACTGTCTTTCGCTTTGATCGACAGCTGGATGCTGCGCGCTTTGCGATCGATGTTGATGACCAGAGCTTCGACAGCGTCGCCGACTTTCAGGTGGGTACCGGCATCTTCCACGCGGTCGCGGGAGATTTCGGAAGCACGCAGATAGCCTTCAACTTCTTCGGACAGTTGGATCACGGCGCCTTTAGGCTCAACCGATTTCACGGTACCGTTAACCAGCGAACCTTTGTCGTTCATGGCGGCGAAGTTGTTGAATGGGTCGCCTTCCAGTTGCTTGACGCCCAGGGAAACGCGCTCGCGCTCAACGTCGATGGCCAGAACGATGGCTTCCAGTTCGTCACCTTTCTTGAACTTGCGCACGGCTTCTTCGCCGGTTTCGGTCCACGACAGGTCGGACAGGTGCACCAGGCCGTCGATGTTGCCAGCCAGACCGATGAACACGCCGAAGTCGGTGATCGACTTGATGGCGCCACGGACTTTATCGCCCTTCTTGTGGGTCACGCCGAAGTCATCCCATGGATTTGCTTTGCACTGTTTCATGCCCAGCGAAATACGGCGACGCTCTTCGTCGATTTCCAGAACCATCACTTCTACTTCGTCGCCCAGTTGGACAACTTTGTTTGGAGCGACGTTTTTGTTGGTCCAGTCCATTTCGGAAACGTGTACCAGACCTTCGATACCTTGTTCCACTTCCACGAACGCGCCGTAGTCGGTCAGGTTGGTGACTTTACCGAACAGACGGGTGCTTTGTGGGTAACGACGCGACAGACCGGTCCATGGGTCATCGCCCAGTTGCTTCACGCCCAGCGAAACACGGTTCTTCTCTTGATCGTATTTCAGGACTTTAGCGGTGATCTCTTGACCAACGGTCAGCACTTCCGATGGGTGACGCACACGACGCCATGCCAGGTCGGTGATGTGCAGCAGGCCGTCGATGCCGCCCAGATCCACGAACGCGCCGTAGTCGGTGATGTTTTTCAC
>JBGSBQ010000542.1:0-3277 GCA_041730475.1 Sphingomonadaceae bacterium | reverse complement strand
TGGTGATGCCGGTCACGCCGTTCGAGATCATGACCGCCAAGGTGTGGGCCATGGGGCTGGTGGTGCTGCTGGCCAGCGCCATCTCGCTGGTAGGCGTGGTGCAAGGTGCGCTGCACGTGACGGTGAACGGTTCGGTCGCGCTCTTTCTGGCCTGTACCGCGCTATCCCTGTTCGCCACCACCGCAATTGGCATCTACATGGCCACGCTGACGCGCTCGATGCCGCAGTTTGCACTGCTGCTGATTCTGGTACTGCTGCCGCTGCAGATGCTATCCGGCGGCACCACACCAGCCGAAAGCATGCCCAGCTTCGTACGCTACATCATGCAACTGGCGCCCACCACCCATTTCGTCGCAGCGGCGCAGGCCATCCTGTTCCGGGGCGCCGGACTGGACGTGGTGTGGCCGCAATTCGTTGGCGTCACCGTGATCGGCATGGCGTTCTTTGCACTGGCACTGGCGCGGTTCCGCAAAACGCTCAGCCAGATGGCCTGATCCAGCCATTCTCTTAACATATGGGTGACTATGTTACAGTAGCACCTACTATGTTTCTGAGATTGGAAGGATCACCATGCACTACGGCACTCCCCGCCGTGTCGCCATCGTCGCGGCCAACCGGACTCCGTTCGCGCGCTCCAACAGCGCCTATTTTGAGCTGAGCAACAAGACCATGCTGACCGACACGCTGCGTGGCCTGGTCCAGAAATACCAGCTGCAAGGTGAAATGCTGGGTGAAGTGGCGGGCGGCGCCGTCATGAAACACGCGCGCGACTGGAACATGGTGCGCGAATGCGTGATGGCGAGCGGCCTGCATCCCAACACCCCGGCCTACGACATCCAGCAAGCCTGCGGCACCGGACTGGAAGCGGTGATCCTGGTGGCCAACAAGATCGCACTGGGCCAGATCGACGCCGGCATCGCCTGCGGCACCGACACCACCTCGGATGCACCAGTTGCCGTCAGCCGCGGCCTGCAACGCAGTCTGATGGAACTGAACGCGGCCCGCAGCCATGGCGCGCGCCTGAAAGCCGCACTGGGACTGGCCAACCCACGCAACTGGGCGCCAGAGCTGCCGGCCAATGCCGAGCCGCGCACTGGCAAGTCCATGGGACAGCACGCCGAAATCACGGCCCAGCGCTACGGCATCACGCGCGCGGCGCAGGATGCACTGGCACTGGCCAGCCACCAGAATCTGGCGCGGGCCTATGACGCGGGCTTCTTCGACGAACTGGTCATGCCCTACCATGGCCTGAGCCGCGATAACAATCTGCGTCCCGATACCACGCTGGAAAAGATGGCGCGCCTGCCGCCCGCGTTCGAGCGCAACGGCGGCACCATCACAGCCGCCAACTCCTCGCCGCTGACCGATGGTGCGTCGGCGGTGCTGCTGGCCAGCGAGGAATGGGCGCAGCAACGTGGCCTGCCGGTGCTGGCCTACATCACAGCCGGCGAAGTGGCAGCGGTTGACTTTATCGACGAACGTGAGGGGCTGCTGATGGCGGGCGCGTATGCGATTCCGCGCATGCTGGCCAAGCGCGGCCTGACGTTACAGGACTTTGACTTCTATGAACTGCACGAAGCCTTCGCCAGCGTGGTGCTGTGTACCATGGCGGCCTGGGAGTCCGAGCAGTTCTGCCGCGAGCGGCTGGGACTGGCGCAGCCGCTGGGCGCCATCGACCGTGCTAAGCTGAACGTGAAAGGTAGTTCGATTGCGACCGGTCATCCGTTTGCCGCGACCGGTGGCCGCATCGTCGGGACACTGGCCAAGATCCTCAGCGAAGCGGGCGGCGGGCGCGGTCTGATCTCGATCTGCGCAGCCGGTGGGCAAGGCATCACTGCCATCCTCGAAAAATAATCCTCACTCATTCAAGAACCATGTCCGATCTGCTGATGAAATTGAACCGCAATCCCGCCACGTCACGCATCGTGAAGGCGCTGGGCTTGCCCAATCCGGTGCCGCTGGCCCGTTCGCTGCAGGCCTATGTGGCCGCCCCACTGGCCGCCAAGACCGCGCTGCTGGCGCGCTGCGCCGACGGCTACGCCGGCGACGCCATCGCCGCCGCCCTGACTGCGGCCGGCGCCAGCTGCGTCGACACCCTACCCGCTGAAGGTCAGCTCGACATCGTCGCCGTCGACGCCACGGCCTGCGCCAGCGCCGCCGACCTGCGCCTGCTGTACGACACCTTCCACCCGCTGATGCGCCGCATTGCGCGCAACGGCCGGGTCGTCATCGTGGCCGCCCAGCCGGCTGCTGCCAGCGACCCGGTGGCAGCAGCCAGCGCCCGTGGCATCGAGGGCTTCACCCGCTCGCTCGGCAAGGAACTGGGCAAGCGCGGCGTCACCGCCAACCTGCTGTATCTGGAAGCGGGCGCCGCCGAACGGCTGGACGGCCCGCTGCGTTTCTTCTGCGGCGTCCAAACCACCTACGTCTCCGGTCAAGCGGTCCAGGTCAGCGGCGCCGTGCGGCGCCCCGCCAGCGTGCCGCTGGCACCGGCACTGGCCGGCAAGGTGGCGCTGGTCACCGGTAGCGCGCGCGGCATCGGCATGGCCACGGCGGAACGGCTGGCGCAGGAAGGCGCGCAGGTAATCTGCCTCGACGTGCAGGCCGCAGCCGATGAGCTGCATCGCACCACCGGCCGCATTGGCGCCATCCCGCTGATCCTCGATATCGGCGCCGTCGATGCGCCACAGCGCCTCGCCAGCTTCTTGCGTGACAAATTCGGCGGCGTCGACATCGTCGTGCATAACGCCGGCATCACCCGCGACCGCACGCTGGCCAATATGAAAGAGCACTACTGGGATCTGGTGCTGAACGTGAATTTCGCCGCCATTACCGCCATCAATGCGGTGCTGCTGTCCGAAGGCGTGCTGCGCGACGAGGGCCGCATCGTTTGCCTGTCCTCGATGAGCGGCGTGGCGGGCAATTTCGGGCAGACCAACTATGCCGCGTCGAAAGCGGCACTGATCGGCTATGTCCGGGCGCTGGCGCCGCAACTGGCGGCACGCGGCATCTGCGTCAACGCGATCGCGCCCGGCTTCATTGAAACGGCGATGACCGATGCCATGCCCTTCATCACACGTGAAGTGGGGCGCCGCCTGAACTCGCTGCAACAGGGCGGTGCGCCGCGCGATGCCGCGGAACTGGTGGCCTTCCTGAGCACGCCCGGCGCCTACGGCATCAGCGGCGAGACCATCCGCGTCTGCGGCCAGGGCCTGATCGGCGCCTGAGGCCCGGCCTGGTCCTCAGCCCCCCCACCGGCGTAACTCTGGGGTCAGAC
>JBGSBQ010000541.1:0-3280 GCA_041730475.1 Sphingomonadaceae bacterium | reverse complement strand
AACATTCTCCGTCGCGGACGTGCGACGCTAGATGTAGGAATCCTCGTCCTTTAGGGCGGGGAGGACGTCAAAGGGCAACCTCAAAAGAAACAGGACGGGCGACCGGCGCGACGGCTTTCGGCAGGCGCATGCTGGGATGCTGGGAAAACAGTTCGGCGACCCACTCGACAAACACCCGGACCTTGGCCGACAGGTGGCGGTTCTGAGGATACACCACATGCACGGGCAAAGGGTCGGAGGTCCAGTCGGGCAGCACCAGTTCCATGCGGCCCTGACGGATCAGCGGTTCAAACATGAAGTTGGTCATCTGCACGATGCCGAGGCCGGCCAGACCGGCGGCGACGTAGGCATTGCTGTCGTTGACGGCGATATCGCCCGGCAATTGCACCTGCACCCGCTCGCCGTCGCGGGAGAAATCCCAGTCGTAGATCTTGCCGGTGCGGGCGGAAAAATAGTTGACGCAGCGGTGACGTTGCAAGTCGTTGGGATGGCACGGGGTGCCGTATTTGGCCAGGTAGGAGGGCGCGGCGCAGGTGACGAAATGCAGGATGGCGACGCGCCGCGCAATCAGGCTGGAATCTTCCAGCACACCGCCGCGCACGGCGCAGTCGACGCCTTCGCCGACCAGATCAATCTGGCGGTCGCTGCAGCCGAGTTCCAGCGCGATGTCCGGATAGCGGGCGAAAAAGTCGGGCAGGGCGGGGATCAGGATGGTGCTGGCCAGTCCGGTCGGCGCATCCACCCGCAGCCGGCCGCTGGGGCTGAGGCGGGTGCGCGACAGCGATTCCTCCGCTTCGCGCACATCGGACAGGATGCGCAGGCAGCGTTCATAATAGGCGGCGCCGTCGGCGGTGACGCTGACCTGGCGCGTGGTCCGGTGCAGCAGTTTGACCGACAACGCCGCCTCCAGCGACTGCACCAGCGTCGACACGGTCGCCTTCGGCAACTGCATATGTTCGGCGGCGCGGGTGAACCCGCCGGCATCGACCACCTGTACAAACACTTCCATTGCCTGCAGTTTATTCATTTAGTCTACCTATTGTTCCGAATCCTGAACAATCAATTCGTCATTGCTGTATTTATCAGATTGTAGATCAAGTTTATTATTGCTGTACTGCAGCATGAAAAACGGCTGACAACCACGTCAACAGGGAGGGCATCATGGGATATCGAAATGGAATTTTTGCAACGATCGCACTGGCATTGAGCTCGCTCGCGCTGGCCGGCGTGGTGTCGACCGAGGAATACGCCCATGCTGCGCGCTCCGAAGCCAGCGGATTGCAAGCGCTGACCGAGCAGGTGGTGGGCGGCGACGCCGTCTGCGCCGAGGATGCCAAGCTGTTGTCGGTGGCCCCACTGCAGATCGCGCGCCAATGAATACCAAGATCGTCAAGCCCGTCAGCGCCATCGAGCTGGAAGTGCAGCCGCTGTCCGAGCAGCTGTCGGTGCGCAACATCGAGCTGCGCGGCGCCGAAGAGCGGGTGCTGCCGGGCCGTATCTACCTGAGCGGCGATACGCGCCAGAAGCGCGATACGCTGCTGGTGTTTTTCCACGCGGGCGGCTTCGTCGAGGGCGATCTGGACGACGCGGACATGTTCCTGCGCTATCTGGCGGACGGCAATCCCGGCCACGTGCTGCTGGCATCCGGCTATACACTGGCCGCAGTCGCGCCGTTCCCGGCCGCCGTCGAAGACGCGCATGCGGTGCTGGTCTGGGCCAAGAAGAACAAGGCCAAGCTGGGCTGGAACGGCAAGACGCTGCTGGTGGCCGGCATCGAGGCGGGCGCCAATCTGGCCGCCGTCTGCGCGCTGATGGCGCGTGACCGCGGCGGTCCGCCACTGGCCGGCCAGATCCTGATCATGCCGATGCTGGACCCGGGCCAGACCACCGGTTCCATGCGCGACCTGCCGCTGGACCCGGAGCTTCTGGAAGTGGCGGCTACCTGTGCTGCCGGCTACCGCGGCTACCTGCCGAACGCGTCCGACCGCATCCATCCGTACGCATCGCCGTTGCAATCGAGCCGGCTGAAGCATTTGCCACCGGCCCTGATCCTGTCGGCCGAGGATGATCCTTTACGCGATGAAGCGGAACAATACGGCGCCAAGCTGATTTCCTGTGGCATCAAGACCACGGTGACCCGCTTGCCGCCAGCGCCACTGCATGAATCAGGGGCGCGCAATGAATGCGCGTGCAAAGTGTACGCGCTTGGAGAGATCGCCAGTTTTATCGCTGGCCTGGAACGGTCTGAGACCCCACCAGCCGGATAAGGATCGCCACCCCTACCAAGTATCCCGAGTAGCGCTGCAGCCGGTGTCCGGCCCAGCGTCGGACCCGTGCTGTTCCCGTTTTTTGCCGGAGCGGCCGGTGTCGCCATTGTCATTATCTATTTTCATAAAAAAAGGAATTAACATGAAAACCATGAATCGTTTGACCACTGTAGCCCGGCCGCTGGCCGCCGCTATGGCTTTGGCGGGACTGGCCGCAATCGGCCTTTCTGGTTGCAATGAAGCGACCGGCAAGGCCGCCGAAGCGCCGGCCGCAGCGGGCGGTCCTCCGATTTCGGCGGCGGCTGTGGTCCAGAAAGACATCCTGGAAACCCAGGAATTCTCCGGCCGCCTGGAAGCGGTGGAAAAAGTCGAGATCCGCGCCCGCGTGTCCGGCTTCATCACCGCCGTCAATTTCAAGCCGGGCAGCGAAGTCAAGCAGGGCGAGGTGTTGTTCGTGATTGACCCGCGTCCGTATCAGGCTGAAGTGAACCGTGCCGAAGCGGCCGCCAATGCGGCCCGTGCTAAGGCGGATCTGGCCAAGCTGGAACTGGTGCGCGCCGAGAAGCTGCTGGCTGACAAGGCCATCGCCCAGCGCGAAGTGGACGAGAAAGCCTCCGGCCTGAAAGAGCTAGATGCCAATGCCCGCGCCGCCCAAGCGCAATTTGAATCGGCCAAGCTGAACCTGAGCTACACCCAGGTGCATTCGCCCATCAATGGCCGCGTATCGAAAGCGGAAATCACGCTCGGTAACCTGATCGATGGCAGCGCCATCCTGACGTCGGTGGTCTCGACCGAAAAAATCTACGCCAGCTTCGATGGCGATGAAGACACCTTCCTGCGCGTCGGCGCCTTGTCGCACAAGGGCCAGCAAGCGGTGGTGAAGATTGGATCAAAACTGCTTATTTTTTGCTGAAAAAGGCCCGATAAAATATGATTATATAGCAAAGCCTTACGTAAAATATAGAGAGGAAATGCTGCAAAAAGGTGAAGATGCTTCTATGGCGATTTGGAAA
>JBGSBQ010000540.1:0-3289 GCA_041730475.1 Sphingomonadaceae bacterium | reverse complement strand
GCACCACCAGCAGTGCTGACATCAAGGGAGTAGCGGCAGCCCGTTGCATGCCCGTCCTTCTGGCCTGGTTGTCAACTTTCCATTATAGAGAGAGCAGCGCCGGCAGCGGCTCTGCCAAAAGACGGACAGTGGCGGCCGGCGCCCCGAACAGATACCCCTGAAAAGCGCGGCAACCCAGCGCTTCCAATGCCTGCCACTGGCCATGCGTTTCCACCCCCTCGGCCACCACTTCCAGTCCCATGCTGTTGGCCAGCGTGATAATCGCCCTGACGATGCTGGCCGCATGCTGGTTCTGCAGCATGTCCTGCACAAAGGAACGGTCGATTTTCAGCTGACTGAATGGCAGCAGGTGCAGATAGTGCAACGATGAATAGCCGGTGCCGAAGTCGTCGAGTGCGAAGCCGATGCCATGCGCCTGCAGCGCCGCCATGCGCGCAATCACATCGCCAAGGTCGGACAGCAGCATGCTCTCGGTCAGCTCCAGCTTCAGGCGGCGCGGGTCGGCACCGCTCTGTTCCAGTACGTGCAGCACCTGCTCGACAAAGGCCGGCTGACGGAACTGGCGCGCACTGACATTCACAGCGATGCTCCAGCCTGCCGTCTGCGGCGCGCGCGCCCAGCGCGCCAGCTGGGCGCAGGCGGTCTGCAACACCCATAAGCCCAGTTCCACGATCAGGCCGGACTTCTCGGCCTGCGGAATGAATTCGCCGGGGCCGATCAGGCCACGCTGTGGATGCTGCCAGCGCAGCAGCGCCTCGACTCCGGTCAGATTGGCGCTGGCATCAACCACCGGCTGGTAATGCAGCCGCAGTTCGTGCCGCTGCAGCGCCCCGCGCAAGTCCTTTTCCAGCGTCGCTGCCGCGTCCAGTGCCACCTGCATGCCGGGATCGAAGCAGCGGAACGTGGCGCGTCCGGCGCCCTTGGCTTCATACATCGCCATGTCGGCCTGCCGCAGCAGGTCATGCACGGTATGGGTTCCGGCCCCGAACAGCGCCACCCCGATGCTCGGCGTACTGCGCACCTCCTGCCCGGCCAAAAGATACGCCCCGCTCAGGGCTTCCAGCACCTTGCTGGCCACCGCCGCCGCATTCGCCAGCGCCAGACACTGCTGCACGCCGAGATCCTCCAGCAACAGTACAAATTCATCGCCGCCCAGCCGCGCCACGGTATCGGTCTCGCGCGTCACCTCCTGCAAGCGCAAGGCCACCATTTCCAGCAGCCGGTCGCCCACATCGTGGCCCAGCGTGTCGTTCAGCGACTTGAAGTTGTCCAGATCGACAAACAGTACCGCCCCCATGCTGCCAGCGCGCGCTGCCTTGGCGATCGCCAGCTGCAGCCGGTCCAGCAACAGGCGCCGGTTCGGCAGTCGCGTCAGGCCGTCGTAGAACGCCAGTTGCGCAATCTCGGCTTCGGCCCGTTTGCGGGCGCTGATGTCCATGCGCGTGCCCAGCATCCGCAGCGGCGCCCCGGTCGCGCTGCGCTGCACGACTTTGCCGCGGCTGAGTAGCCAGACCCAGTGGCCGGCGCGGTGCCGTACCCGGTATTCGGCCTCGTAGGCCAGACTGGCGCCGTCAAGGTGGGCCTGGATGGCGGCATCACGCGCCAGCAGGTCGTCCGGATGGATGCGCCTGCGCCAGTCGGCCGACGCGCCGCCCTCTGTATCGCCCTCCAGCGCCCCACTGTCGCCCAGCATGGCGGCGGCGCGGCCATCCTCAAGTCGTGTGTCGCTGCCGACATGCCACTCCCACAGTCCCAGATTGGCCCCGTTCAGCGCCAGTTCGACCCGCTCGGCGGCACTGGCCTGTTCGGCCGCACGTGCCAGTTCTATCTGTTCCAGCACACGCCGGCGCCGCTGCACCAGCGCTAGCGCAGCGGTGGCACTGACGCCGAACGCGGTCCACGCCAGTGCGCAGGTCCAGGCGACACGCTGCCAGCCGGCCGTGATGGCATCCGGATTGCGCGCCATGCTGACTACCAGCGTCTTATCCAGGCCCAGGCCGCGCAGTTGCATGCTGCGCTGGATCACCAGCCGCGGTTCGCCGTTCGGCGCCATGTCATGCTGCACGGTTTCGCCCCGGCCGCTTTGCTGGTGGCGCGCAAAGAATGGATCCGGCCCCAGTGACGTGGCGCGCAGTGCAGCCGGATCGGCCGGCACGAACAGGATGCGGCGCCCGCTGTCCTCGGTGATCGCGCTGTTCATATCGGGCGCATACAGCGCCGAGCGCATCACGGCGTCAAAGTACTCCGGATTCAGGATCGCACACAGGCCGCCATCATTGCGGCCAGCGGCGTCAGTATTGGCCAGCGTCAGCTTCAGGTTGAACACATTCGGCGTATTCTCGTAGGGCCGGGACAGGTACAGCGTATCCGGATCGCGCATCTGCTCCAGCTGGCGAATGAAATCGCGGTCATCCATATGACGGTCGCGCAAGTCATCGTCGGACAGCACGATCTGGCCGTGCCGGTCCAGCACCACCAGCGCGCGCACCCCGGGCATGGCCCGTTTCAACGATTGCAGCAACAGGTGACGGCACTCCAGCCCGCAGGCGCTGCTGGCCCGCAGCGCATGGCGGGCGCTATCGAGCGCATTCCGCACGCCCTCCAGCTGATGCCCCAGGTTTTCGTCGATGATCAGCGTCTGCAGCCGCATGCGCTCGACATTGGAGGACAGCAGCAGCACCCGTTCCCCCCACACAAACCAACCCAGTAACACCGCACCCAGCGCCAGGCCGAGCCCTAGCACGGTCCATTCTGCTGCACTGCGGCGTAAGGCCGGCCTGCGCTTGCTCGCCTGCGTTTTCATGATGCCCTCCTGGTCAACTGGTGATAAGCAATATAGGACCAAGCGCGGCGCCGCGACATTGCACTTGCGTATGCCGACCCATACCAAGGTATGACTTGCCGTGCGCGCAGCAATTGCCAGTCCGGTCCAGCGCAGGCACACTAGACAGCATGATGTTCCCTTCCCATTACCTGACCGGTCTCGGCGTGGCGCTCGGTTGCGGCCTGTTGATCGGCATTGAGCGTGAACGCAGCAAGGGCAGCGGCCCGGGCCGCGCGTTTGTCGGCGTGCGCAGCTTCGCGCTGGTGGGCCTGAGCGGCGGCCTGGCCCAGTGCCTGTCGGCGACCCTGGTGGCGCTGACCGCGCTGCTGGTGGTGGCGCTGTGCGTACTGTCGCATCAATGATTTTGGTCCTCTCTCGGCAACCTTCCCATAAGGAAAGCCTAGAGCCCTGATTTGGAACAATCTTTACAGGCTGGAACTCAAAGTGCCTTCGAACATTCTTACA
>JBGSBQ010000539.1:0-3289 GCA_041730475.1 Sphingomonadaceae bacterium | reverse complement strand
GCATGCAGAAAGTGGTGCAGGCCGCCGGACGCGTGATCCGTACCCAGAGCGACCATGGTACTGTGTTCCTGATCGATGACCGCTTTGCGCGGCCCGAGGTGCAGGCGCTGCTGCCAGCGTGGTGGCAGGTGCAGCGTGCCGCTATTGCACCAGGTCGCGGATCTTCTGATAGCCGGAGCGACTGATCGGCAGCTTGCTGCCGTCACGCAGGATCGCCACATGGCTGTCGCGGGTGGCCTGCTCGATGCGGCTGACGCATTCGAGGTTGACGATGTAGGAGCGATGGATGCGCAGGAACTGCTCCGGCGCCAGCTGGCTTTCCAGCTCTGCCATGCTCTGGCTCTTCAGGTAGGACTTGCCGTCGGTGTGGATCTGCACATAGTCGTCCTGCGCCTCGATGTAATCGATCTTCTCGCTGGCGATGACGTGCACCTTGGCGCCGTCGCGGATCAGCACCCGCCCCAGCGGCTTCTGGCGCGCCAGCGCCTCGTGCACCATGCGGCTCTCGGCCTGCGCCGTTTGCAGGTTCTGCAAATTGGCGCGCGTGTGCCAGCGCCTGATCAAAGCGCTGCTGGCTGAAAGGCTTCAACAGGTAATCGAGCGCGTGGAACTCGAAGGCCTTGATCGCATACTGGTCGAAGGCCGTCGCGAAAATGAAGCGGGTCTTGCCGGCCGCCAGTTCGGCCACTTCAAAGCCATCCAGCTTGGGCATCTGGATATCGAGTACGGCCAGGTCAGGCGCCAGCTCGGTGATGGCTTTCACGGCCTCGAAGCCATTCGCGCATTCGGCCACGATCTCGACGTCCGCATGCTCGGCCAGGAATTCGCGCACCACGGCACGCGCCAGTGCCTCGTCGTCTACGATGATTACCCGCATCTGCTTATGCCTCCCCGGTCTGTGCCGGCATTGAAATCTCTACGCTAAAACTGTCACCTTGGCGCGCCCAGTGGATGCTGGCGTCGTGCTGATAGGCCGCCGCCAGCCGCTGGCGCACATTGGCCAGACCGATGCCGTTGCCCGGCCCGCGCGGCGGTGGCAGATCCGCGTCGACGCCATTCTCGACCCGGATCCGCAGCACCGTGGCCGCCCGCTGTACGCTGATGCGCACGCAGCCGCCGTCCGGCAAATGGCCGATGCCGTGCTTGACGGCGTTCTCCACCAGCGGCTGAATGATCATCGGCGGCACCAGACAAGGCAGCGCGTCGCCGGCCACCTGTTCTTCCACTTGCAGGCGGGCGCCAAAGCGCACCTGTTCGATTGCCAGAAAGTGGCGGATCAGCACCAGCTCCTCGTCCAGCGTGACCATGGTGTGAGCCTCCATGCCCAGACTGTGGCGGAAGAAACTGGCCAGTTCCAGCGTCATGCGGCGTGCCGCCTTGGCATCCTGCGAGGTCAGTGCGCTGATCGAATTCAGGCTGTTGAACAGGAAGTGCGGATCGATCTGGGTGCGCAGCATGCGCAGTTCCGCGTCCTGTGCCATCAGCCGCGCCTCCAGGCTGCGCTGCTCGGCGCTGCTGGCCCGCACAAATTCGATCACCACATAATGCAGCGCCGCCGCAAAACCGTACAGCAGCATGCCCAGCCCGACAGCAGCGTCGACAGCAACGGCGCGATGACGATGCCGGCCCAGCCGACCGCCAGCAACTGGCACACCGTATTCCAGGCCTGCGCTAACGTCAGCCACAGCATCCCGGCGGCCAGTGCTGCGCCCGAAAACACCAGCGGGATGGCGGCGGCCCGCGGACTGCCGAGCGGGTAAGCGCGGCACAGATAATAGGCTGAGAAACCGGCCGCACCACCAAACAGCAGGCTGACGGGCACCGCAAACAACTGCCCGTTCAGCCAGGGGGCCGGCCCCAGCAGGCTGACCACGCCGCCCAGTGCGACGCCGAGGAACAGCCACACCAGCAAGTAGATGGTGCGCCCGCGCCGGCTGGCAAACAGTCCGTGCACGGCGCGCCTAGTTACGCACTTCCACGCCGCCCATGATGGCGTAGCCCTGCACGATCAAGCGCTTGCTGCCATCCGGCGGCAGCACCGTTTTCTCTTCAAAGCCGCCGAGGATGGGGGTACCACGCAGCACCACGGTCCAGTCCGGCGGTACCTTGATCTGGATGCCGCCGAACAGGGCAAACACATTCAGCACGGCATCGCCATTGATCGAGGACTGGCGCAGGTCGAGCTCGCAGCCGGCCATGATGGTGGTGATTTCGCCGCCGCGGAAATCGGGCGTCACCAGACGCCGCGTGTAACCGCCCATCACCACGGTGGCATTGATGATGCTGTCGTCGGCCACCTTGGCATGGAAGTCCAGCGGCCGCACCGCTTGGCGCTGCGCGATCACCGAGCGGTACACCACGCTGACGCCGACCGCAATCAGGATCAGCGGCCACAGCGTGCGCCAGCTGATCAACAGGAAGCCCAGACTACGCATGGTCAGCAGCACACCGCCCACCACCATCAGCGCGCCCACGACCACGCCCTGGGTGCTGCGGGCCTGCACGATCTTCAGGATGCCGAAGACCGTCACCAGCAGCGGCAGAAAATGCAGCGTGAAGTCAAAATCGAGGAAGCCGAGATTGTCGAGCAGGAACAGCAGGCCGAGGCCGATGACCAGCACGCCAACCATCACTTGTGCCGCTGGATTGGGCGCGCGTTGCGCACGGGGGGTTCTCATGACAGCTCCTTAGCGAGGATGGGTTGCAGTACCATGCCGAGGCCCGAGGCCACGATCAGCGCCGGCCAGGTGTCGGAGAAATCCAGGCCCCAAAGGTGTTCAAACGAGACATACCACCAGGCCGCAAAAAAGATCTTCCACAGGCCATTGATGACGAAGCGTGCGCTGGTCGGCGGGATCATCTGGATCAGGCCGGTGATCACCAGCAGCACGGGCCAGTAATGCCACAGGCGCGCCAGATCCAGATCCAGCTCCAGCAGGCCGGCCCGGTCGAGCAGCATGGCGCTGCCGACGCCGATAAACAGCAAGCCCCATATCAGCTGCTTGCGCCATTGAAAACCGTTATCTTGTCTCATCAGTCCCTCCGTCAGTACGGCGTTGCGATGTTCGTACAATACTGGGTTTTTTGACAAGATAACAGGCCGGATCGGCCAACGGCGGAAAGCGGCCGGTGAATGACGGCAGCGGCGGCCAACGACGTTACAGGCGTTGCTGCAGGAAGTCGAGGAAGCAGCTGATGCGCTGGGCCAGCTGGGTGTTGCGGTAGTACACGGCATGCACCTGCTGGCGGTAGCCGGTACTGCATGCGGCCAGCAGCGGCACCAGCGTGC
>JBGSBQ010000538.1:0-3293 GCA_041730475.1 Sphingomonadaceae bacterium | reverse complement strand
CAGCAGCGCCTTCAGCGACTGGAAGCCATCGCCGCGGGTCACCAGCACGCGCTTGCCGCGCGTGCTCGGACGGATACCTTGCTGGGCAGCGTGCTCTTCCAGCTTGCGGAAGTTGTCGGCCAGCAGTTTGGAGTCGGCCGGATGCAGTTCGAACAGGCGCAGACGGTCGTGCTCGCGGGCCACCTGATCGGCCACGTAAGGCGAACCGGGGTAGTAGCGCATCTTGCCGCTCGGGTTCATCGCCTTCACCAGGTCGACATACTCTTTCAGTGGTGCTGGCAAATCGGTGCGCTCCCACAGCGGGCCGATGCCGGTTTCGAATTCGGCATTCTTGGTCGCATAACCAGTATCGAGCTGGTACACGCCCGCCCCCGAGTGGGTATCAATATAGCTGTAGGCCGTGTCTTTCTGGTTCAGGTATTGCAGCAATTGCACGGTCACGAAGTGCTTGAGCACATCGGCATGATTCCCCGCGTGGAAGGCGTGGCGGTAACTTAACATAATGGGATTCCTAAAGGGCTGAGGCGGCGCGGCGACGGACGGTGCGCGCAGAATAGTCGCCATTATCCACTAGAAAGCCCGCAACGCCAAAAAACGCCACCCGCAGCCGCGACCTCGATTGCATCAAAGCCGGTTCAACCGGGCTACCTAAGATGGTAGAGCCCCGGGTGCATCCGTACCCGCCGGTAGACTTTCAAGGAGGAAATCATGGCTTTCAATAATGTCGGGCCGCTGGTATTTCTGGCGCCGGGTCAAACCGCGTTCTGGAACTACAGCTATGGCGACGATCACGGCACGCAGTTCGCGTCCGCCGACGTCAAGACTCCCAATCTGGGCGCCGTGCACCTGGCCGACAACCAGCGCAAGCGCAAGGACAATAATGGGGTTGCCACCTACTTCGTCGATATCCATAACCAGGGTGTCGGCGGCGCTTTCCACAATCTGCAAGGCGGGGGGATGTCATGAAGATGACCATCGTAACTGACGATCAGGGCAATATCCTGGGCGCGGTGCAGGGCCATTCGCTGAGCGACAAACAGGGCGATCTCGAGGCCAGCGTGTCGTTCGCGCCCGGCCACAAGACTCATCAGGTCGACGTTGACGATGACATGGCCAGCATCGACGATGCCGATGAATTCCAGAAACGCCTGCAACAGCATCTGACCCAGCCCTGAGTCACGGCGCCGCAGCGATATTTCCGCTGCGGCGTCCCACCTTACGCCACCTTCAATTCGACGATGGCCGACAGCTGGCGCCGCGCATACTCGTGCGCCAGCTGGAACATTCCATGACCCACATCCGGCACGCCCGCCGGCGCAACGAACTGCAAGCGGTAGCCCATCGCCCCCAGTTCGCGCTGGAAGCGGGCAATCGTGGCATCGTCAAAATTCTGCTTCCAGTGATAGGACAGCGCGCAGTGATAGGCCAGTAACTTCCCCGGATGCCGCGCATGGATGGCCTCGGCAAACCGCTTGGCCAGCGCCAGATCGGGTTTGCCCGTGTCACACCACAGCAGGTCGACATACGGGGCAAACGCCAGCGCACGCGCCAACGCCGGCGCAATGCCGGGGCGCACCCGGCAATAGCCGTCGAGACTGCGCTCCCCCGTGCAGAAAGGCTGGTCGTCTGCATCGCTATCCGCTGCCAACCACGCCGCCGCCACCGCATCGGTACGGGCGATCAGCAGGGTCGGCACGCCCATCGCGTCGGCCTGCAGCCGGGCCGCGCAGAGCCGCGCGATGGCGGCGCTGGTCGGCAACAGCACGCCATCACACAGCAGATCGTCGAAATGCACGGCGGCCACACCCGCTTCAATCAGCGCCGCCACGCCCGCCGCCCCCTCCGCCACGATGGGCGCAACATCATCGGTCAGCGCCCTGCCCTGCGAACGTTGCTGCAGGTCGGCGTGCTGCAGTTGCTGGTGGATAGAACGCACCAATGGCGGCACCAGCGTGGCACTGTCAGCGCCCGGCTGCGGGGACAGGTAGATCGCCTTCAAGCCGGCTGCCACTTGCTGCAAAGCTTGCTCGGCAGTCAGCGCCCCCAATGCCGGCACGAAGGGCTCGGCATGCAGCGCCTCCCACAACTTGGCGGCGCCGCGCTGCGCCAGCGCATGGTCGGCCTGGCAGGCGCCGCGCAAGTGCAGCACCTCGGCCGCCGTGTGATGGCGTACGATGCCGTGCCAGCGCGGGTGCTGTTCCCAGTCGGCTTGCAGGGCGGCGATGTGCTGGTCGCGGCTGGCCATGATGCGCTCCTCTTCTGTCATCCGATGAAACAAGTTCCTTGGAATTCATCATAGGGGCTTTTGTGCCACGCAACAATAGTCTTATATAAGACAACTGAGTTTGGCAAAGTCTCAATAAATCAAAGATTTACAGACAGTTTTTCGCGATACGGAAGGGAATTTCGAACCGTGGGAGCAGCGCCACGCTGGTAGTCGGCGCGACATTCCACGATATGGAATGCCGCTTGCGCCAGATGAAAACCGGCACCGGCCTCAGGCCAGCTGCTGACGGGCCACCAGCACGCCATCGGCATCGGCATAAATCCAGTCGCCCGGATGCACGGCCACGCCCTGAATGTGGACCCGCACATCGCGTTCGCCGACGCCCAGCTTGCTGCTCTTTTGCGGATGCGCGGCCAGTGCACGCACGCCAATCGCACAGGCGTTGATTTCATCGGTGTCGCGGATGCAGCCGTCGACGATGATGCCGGTCCAGCCATTATTCTGCGCCAGCAATCCCAGCTGGCCGCCGACCAGCGCGCGCCGCAGGCTGGCGCCGCCATCGATGACCAGCACATGGCCATGCCCCGGCGTCTCCAGCGTGGAACGCACCAGCGCATTGTCTTCATGCACCTTCAAGGTCGTGGCAGGACCGGAAAAGCGCAGCTGCTGGCCAAAATGGCGGAAAACCGGCGGCAACACCAACAGTTGACCATCCTCGAGCAGACTGGCGTTGTCGTCACATAAATCGGTGGTAGCAAAAGACATGGAATTCTCCGGCGTGTATGAGGTGAGCCCAATTCTATGCTGAATGATGGTGCCGACCAAGCCGGCCGCGCACGCAATCAGGAGCGGCGCACGACGATCTGGTTGCGCCCTTCGCGCTTGGCCTGATACAACGCTTCATCGGCCCGCTTCAGCACTTCTTCGCTGCTGCAATCGCCGGGCAGAATTTCGCTGAGACCGCCACTGATGGTGGCACCGTCACCGATCGTGCCGAGCGCGCGTAGCTGGGCCGCAATCGCAATCCGCAGCCGCTCCGCAATCGGGGCCGCCTGTTCGCGCGAGG
>JBGSBQ010000537.1:0-3313 GCA_041730475.1 Sphingomonadaceae bacterium | reverse complement strand
CGGCCAAGTACACGGTGGCCATGCCACCCTGCCCAAGTTCGCGGTCGATGGTGTAGCGACCGGCGAGGGCGGAAGTGAGTCGTTCGAGTGGGCTGCTGAGCGGCGAGTGCATCGCGCAAGTTGTGCACACAGCGGTATCAGCGCGACCCGCATGACGGGCGAGCGATGGTGGGCGCGGGCGATGGCACGGATCAGCGCATCGATCGCCTCGGTGCGCTGCAGGACATGAAAGGCGCCGCCGACGATCAGCACAAAGCCGATGATCAGCGCGGCCTCGCTAAAGCCTTTGATAGGGGCCATCAACAACTGGGGCAGCCCCTGTGGTGCGCTGGCCACGGCATGAAAACTGGCGGGATCGATGACCTGACGGCCATTCACCAGATGGGTCTCATAGCGACCGCCCGGCACCAGCCAGGTGGCGCCGGCAATCAGCGCGAGGATGGCGAACAGCAGCACAAAGGTATGCGGCAATTTGAATGGTTTCATGGACTCACAGGCTCAGTAGTTTGCCGGCACGAAAGGCCGTGGCGCCAGCAACTTTGCCGACGTTCATGCCACGCAGCACGTGGCGGAAGGCGCTGCCGGCAAAGAACACGCCGCTCACGCTGCTGCATAGTTCGGTGGTCTGGCCGCTGACCGGGTCGATCAGTTCGGCAATAACATCGCCAGCCGCAACTGGCTCGCCCAGTTCACGCCGGTAGACGAGGATGCCGGCGTGCGGTGCCAACAGTGGCTCCACGCCTTCCAACGGGGTGGCGGCGCAGCGCGCTGCCGGTAGTGCTGCCGGGTCCGGGAAGGCCTTGCTGTCGATGACACCATGCAGTGTCAGGAAACGCAGGATGGCGTCGGCATCCTGCTGCGCCAGCGCATGGCTGACATCGCGTTCGCCGCGCAGTTCGATGGTGGCCGCCAGACAGGCGGGCAGAATCGGCCACTGCGGGCCGAAATGGTCGGCCAGCTCCCACCAAAGGCGACTGCAGGCTTCGTCGAAGGGTTCGTCGCCCGCTTCCAGTGCCAGCAGCAGCGCCTGCGCCCCCAGCAAATCAGCCAGCGCTTGCATGGCGGGTGCCAGCGGCGTGCCGGTGTACATGTGCAGTACCGCCTGATTGTCGCAATGCAGGTCGAGCACGATATCGGCGCCAATCGCCAGACCCAGCAGGGTCTTTTTCAGTGCTTCGGCGTCGCTGCGCGGCTGCCATGCGGCGACTGCAGCTTCGGCGTGGCGCCGGATGATGCGGGTATTCGCGGCCGCATCGTCGACCAACAGCCCCGGCAGTGACTGCTTGAGCTGATCCGCCACGTGGCGGAAACCACGGTTGAAATTGATGCCCGTGGCCAGGTCGAAGCGACCGAACGGCGCGCCATGCACGGCCTGCGCCCGCCCGATCGGGTTGGCCGCCGGCACCAGTATCACCTCGCCGCGCAGCAGTCCAGCATGTTCCAGCCGCTGTAGCTCACGCCGCAATACCTGTGCTACCAGCATGCCCGGCACTTCGTCGGCATGCAAGGCGGCGTGCAGGTAGGCACGCGGTCCGGCTCCGCCACCGAAGTGCAGGCTGGTCAGGTCGTAATGGGCGCTGCTGTGTGGCGCCGAAATGGGATGGGTCTGCACTCGCATGGTGATGGCTGCCCCACGGTGGGGCGCAGTGGTTGGGAATGCGAGAGATTATGTATCAGAATTTTCACATGGTAAAGAAATGTACGAAAATTTTCAGAAAATGATTGAGTTTTGTTTTTGTCATTGGTACATTGGGCTGCAAATAGGATTTCAGGAAACTTCGGAATGTA
Organism: Sphingomonadaceae bacterium; assembly: GCA_041730475.1. Taxonomy (GTDB): domain Bacteria; phylum Pseudomonadota; class Gammaproteobacteria; order Burkholderiales; family Burkholderiaceae_D; genus Rugamonas. Next base: position 1,525 of record JBGSBQ010000537.1, on the reverse strand, counting down.
AGTATCCTTACATTTTTCCGAAGAACAGGAGCAGGACATGGGCACATTGAAATCGTCGAAGACATTGAAGACAGCGCAGGCAGCGAATGCCATCGCAGCGCGCGGCAGTTCCGCCGATGTGGCGTTTGCGCAGTCGTCGCTGGGACAGGTGCTGTCCGGGGTGCTGGCATCGGGGTCGGTGTCGAACCGGGCGGTGGCCGACTATCTGCTGCGTAATCCGATGCGGATTGCGGCATTGAAGGTCGAAGAGCTGGCTGAGGCCTGCCAAGTGTCAACCGCCACCATCAGCCGCTTTGCGCGTGATGCTGGCTTTAGCAGCTACGCGGCGATGCGCAGTGCCGTGGCGGAGACTTTGCATTCGGAGATGCAACCGGTCGACAAGCTGCGCCACACCATCGAACGGCGCGAGGGTAGTGCGCAGCCGGTCGACCAGAGCATGGAATACGCGCTGGCCAACCTGCACGCCACCCGCAATGCGATGTTGCAGACCGAACTGGATCAGGTGGTGGCGCGCATCAGTCATGCCCGCACCGTGTATGTGCTGGGCTTTGGTTTGTCGTCCTATCTGGCAGGGCTGCTGGCGCTGCACCTGCAACCGTTCTGCCAGCACGTCGTGGAAGTGGCGGGGCAGGGCGGCACCGAAGTGGCAGCCGGCCATCTGGCAAATATTTCAGCCGACGATCTGCTGGTGGTGATTTCCTTCCCGCGCTATGCGCTCGATGTGGTGCGGCTGGCGCGCTACGCCCGCGATCACGGCGTCTGTGTGGTGTCGATTACTGATTCGCCGGCGTCGCCGCTGGTGGGGGTGTCGGAGCATGTGCTGTATGCGCATGGCAGCCATTCGGTACTGCCGAGCAGCGCGACGGCGGCGGTGGCGACCATCGAGGCGCTGGTGGTATCGCTGATGGTATCGAACAAGGACAACCTGGATAAAGCTGCGCGCCTGACGGAGGCGATTTCGGCCTATCTGTATGGCGCCGAGGGCAAAGGGCCGAACAAGGCAGCAAAAGCAAAAACAGCAGCAAAGGCAAAAACAGCAGCAAAGGGTGAAGCAGCAAAGGTTGAAACAGCAAAGGTTGAAACAGCAGCAGCGCAAGTGAAGAAGCGTGCCGTCCACGGCGGCATAACGTAAAACTAAGTCTAACGGGAGTGGGAATGAGTCTGCATCAACAAGGAACGGCGCCGCGTGCGCCACGGTACACCCGACTGGCCGGATCGATCCGGCTGGCACTGGGCCTGTCGGCGGTAATCGGCATGCTGGGCCCCGAGGCCCAGGCACAGTCGCAAACCGACGCTAGCGCGCCGGTACAACGGGTCGAGATCACTGGCTCATCGATCAAACGTGTCGACGCCGAGACCGCGCTGCCGGTGCAACTCATTCGCCGTGAAGATATCGACAAGAGTGGCGTGACCACGGCTGCCGAGCTGCTGAAAAATATCAGCGCCAATACTGCGCCGTTGTCGGATGGCGCCAGTATCACGGACGGCACCTCTGGCCAGCGCGGCTTCAACGGCGCCAACCTGC
>JBGSBQ010000536.1:0-3313 GCA_041730475.1 Sphingomonadaceae bacterium | reverse complement strand
GCCATCCTTGGCCACGGTGCGCTTGTAGTTGACCACCACCGCCACCGACATACGGCGCAGTGCGCCCATGCCGCGCTGCTCATAGCGCACCGTCTTGTCGACTTCGTAATTCGTGGTCGATTCCTTGTGGGTCGGGCCGGTGGCCGTGCCGCTGCCGGCGGCGCCCGGCGGCGTGCCCGGCGCTGGCGCGGTGGCGCCGGCCGTCTGCGTCAGCGGTGCGGTCGCCGTGCCCGGCGGCTGGGTCGCCAGCGCGCCCGGAATCCCGCCCGGATTGGCGTTGCCGGCGGCGCCGCCAGTTTCGCTGCTCTGCTGGCTGCGGATGGCCGAGGCGGCCGGTGGCGAATTCGGCTTATAGGTTTCGGCGGCCTGTTCGACCTGCGTGAAATCGACGTCGGCCGTGGCTTCGGCGCGCACATTGCCTTCGCCGACGATGGGGTTGATGATCGATTCGACCTGCTTGATGACCTGCAGCTGCATGTCTTTCACATACTTGAGCTGGGTTTCATCCATGTTCTTGGCGTTCAGACCGGCACTACCGTTCTTGGTCTGGTCCGAAATCAAATTACCGGCCTGATCGACGACGGTGACGTTGGCCGGCAGCAGCTCCGGCACGCTGGACGCCACCAGATGCACGATGGCGCCCGTTTGCTGCGGGTCCAGCATGCGGTTCGGGTGCAGTGTCAGCAGCACGGAGGCGGTGGGCTTTTGCTGGTCGCGCACGAACACCGACGGTTTTGGCAATGCCAGATGGACACGGGCGTTCTCGACCGCCGCCAGCGACTGGATCGAGCGCGCCAGCTCACCTTCCAGCGCGCGCTGGTAATTGACTTGTTCGAGGAATTGCGACACGCCCAGTTTCTGGTTCTCCATCAGCTCGAAGCCGACGTTGCCGCCCTTGGGCAAGCCCTGCGCCGCCAGTTTCAGGCGGATGTCATGGACTTGCTCGGCCGGCACCAGAATCGCGCTGCCGTTGTCGGAAAACTTGTGCTTGATGTTCAGCTTGTCCAGCTCGGCCGTGATGGCGCCGCCGTCACGGTCGGTGAAATTGGAGAACAGTACCGCATAGTCCGGCGGTTTATTCCACAGCCATAGCGCCAGCAGCACGGCCAAAATCGCGGCCACGCCCAGGCCGCGCAGGAAGTTGCGGCCCATCGGCGTCTGGATGAAGGGCAGCTTCTCGGCCGGCTCGTCGAGTGCGGGCGCGGCGCTGTCGTTGTCGATGTCTTCAGCTACAGCCATGGTGATGGGGTTCCGGGTGCGTGGGGAAAGTAATCCTAAAGCATATTATGGCCCAGCCGGGGAGAATCCAAACGGCCAAACAGAGCGCCGTTTCCGGTCCTGCTCGGCCCTGCGCGGGCGGACGCCGCTTGCTATTCTGGCAGCCTGATAGTTCCGCCGTGCCCGTATTGTACGCCGCGCCGGGATCTTGCCGTGGAGTTTGTTTCATGGCAGCAACAACAAGGAGTGGTGATGAAAACCGGTGGTATCGACAGCAGCCAGATCCAGGCCATGATCGCCCAGCTGAAGGCCCATGCCACGCGGCCACAGGCCACGCCGCCAGTGATCCAGACGGCGACGCCGGCCGCCAAGGTTGAATTTTCCGATGCCCTAAAGAATGCGCTGGATGGCGTGAATGCCACGCAGAAGAAGGCCGATGCGCAAGGCAAGGCGTTTGCGCTGGGGGATGACTCGGTCAGCCTGTCGGATGTCATGGTGTCGATGCAAAAAGCCAGCATCAGCTTCCAGGCCAGTGTGCAGGTGCGCAACAAGCTGGTATCGGCCTACCACGACATCATGAATATGCAGGTGTAAGCAGCCCCTGCTTTTTTTAGCTGAGGCCGGCGATCCGGGCGTTGCGTTCGCGCTCGAGGCGGGTGATGTAGCGCTGCACGTTGGCCAGCATCGGGCGCGGGATGTCGATGAACTGGCAGCCGAGGCGGCGGTTGGATTTGTTGTTGAGCAGCGTCATGTCCAGCGAATTGCGGATCTGCAGCGAGGTTTGCACGGTGCCGATCTCGGGCAGGTCGATGCGGCAGTCGACGTAATTCTTGCCGATGGTGTCGCCCAGCAGCATCTTGTTGTCGAGGATGGCGATGCCGCCGCAGCTGATGTCGGCCAGCGGGAAACTGGTGCTGCCACCACCGAGCTCGGCCGGCAGCGGGATCAGCACCCGGATCGGATTGCTGACCGGCGTCGACATGCGGTAGTACTCGCGCCGTTGCAGGCGGATCAGCGAGGCCGGCACGGCAATCTTGAACGCCGGGCTGCCTTCGAACTCGGTCTTGCTGACACTGTCGGCTGAAAACAGGATGCGGATCTTGTCCAGCGTGGTCTCGAACGAGACGCCTTTGGCGGCCAGAATGCGCTGGTTCTGCTCCTGATTGATCGAGCAATCGAGCAAGACCGTATTGCTGTCGGGCTGAACGTCGAGGATGGACGTGACGCACACATCGGCCTCCCCATGCACCAGCATGCGGATTAACTGATTCTTTTCGCCGATGCCGCGCAGCAGGGCGATGATCTCCCTGCGCGACTCGACTTCAAAATCATGCCAGTTTTCCAAGTCCGCTTCCTGTAGTAGTGAGTACATCTAAGCCCGTTATTCGCTGAGGTCGGTTAAAGGAAGGCTGGTGTCGGGCGGCGCAGGAAGCGGCGCGCCAGATTTTTGCGCTGATTCAATATGATATAGCCACGCCAGCAGTTCCGCAATTGTGCGATACAGCGTCGGCGGGATCTGCTGATCGAGGTCGATATCCATCAGCAGCGCGACCAGTTCCTTCGATTCGTGGATGAAGACGCCCGCTTCCAGCGCCACGCTGATGATCTGTTCGGCCACCAGGCCGCGCCCCTTGGCCACCACCTTGGGCGCCGGGGCGCCACTTTGGTAGGCCAGTGCCACGGCATTTTGCAGTGGCCGCCGCACGCTTTCGTCAGTCATCGCCGGCCCCGCTGTCGGGGGCGATCGTGAGGGCCGTCAGTGCCACGCCGGCCGCCGCCATCGCCTGCTCGAGCTGGCCGGCATAGGCGCGCAGCGTGGTGGCGCTGGCGTCGCTGCCGGTCTGCATCTGGATATGGACTTGCTCGCCGACCAGCGTGACCGTGGCCGCCACCTCGCCCAGCAGCGCGAAGCGGAAGCGCACGCCGCTGCGCCACACCGGCTGGGGGTCCGGCTCGGCGTCGTCCTGACCCTGAGCGTGCTGGGCGGGCGGCTCGCGCCGCACCTCCCATTGCATGGGCTGGCCCGGCCAAGCCTGACCTTGCCATTGCACGCGGCCGGCGCTGCCGTGCCTTGCGATTTCGGAACCATCGCGAA